>JACDAH010000384.1 GCA_013695505.1 Chloroflexota bacterium
GGCGAGCACAGCGGCTGAAGCTCGCGATCGCCTCGGTCGCGATCGCCGCGTGGAGCATCTTCCTGCCCGTGATCTACAAGTCGCTTGGAAGCCAGATGAAGGCGCTCGTCGACTCGGGGGTGATCCCGAAGCAACTGACGAACTTTGGCGGCGGCGACGTCTTCAGCCTGTCGGGCTCGATCGCGGTCGGGTTCATCCATCCGATCGCGATCATCCTCGTGTCGATCTTCGCCGTCGGCTTCGCCACGAGCGCCGTCGCCGGAGAGCGACAGCGCGGGACGCTCGAGGTCATCCTCGCCCGCCCGATCTCGCGGCGTTCGGTCTACCTGACGTTCCTCGCGGCGGCCCTCGTGTTCATCGCGATCGTCCAGGCGGCCGCGATCGCGGGCACGATCCTTGGAACCGGGATTGCCGGCGTCGCGAGCGAGCTCCAGGTCGAGCGTCTGCCGCTCCTCTGGTTCAACGGCGTGCTCTTCTGGGGCACGATCGGCGCGATCGGGCTGGCGGCCTCGGTGTCCTTCGATCGACTTGGGCCGGCCTTCGGGATCACCCTGGCGCTCGTGGTCGTGTCGTACTTTCTCGAGATCCTCGGCTCGCTCTGGCCGGACGCAAAGGGCCTCCAGCCGTATTCCCTGTTCCATTACCTCACGCCGCGGGACGTCCTCAACGGGGTCGCGTCCGCGTCCGGTTTCGCGCTCCTCGCGGTCGTCGCGGCGATGGCGATCGGGTGGGCGCTCTTCGAGTTCCCGCGCCGGGACCTCGCCGCCCCGAGTTGAGCCTGCCCGTGGCCGATCCCTTGTCGGGGCCGCCGGTCCCGCGGCTCGCGACCGAGCGGCTGATCCTGCGCGAGTGGCGAGATTCCGATCGGGCGCCGTTCGCGGCGATCAACGCCGATGCGCGGGTGATGGAGTTCATGAGCCGGTCGCTCGACCGCGCCGCCAGCGACGCCATGGTCGCGCGGATCGTTGCGCACTGGGCCGAGGACGGGTTCGGCTTGTGGGCCGTCGAGGTCGCCGCGACCGGTGCGTTCATCGGGTTCGTGGGGCTGTCCCGGCCGAACTTCGAGGCGGCCTTCACTCCGTGCGTTGAGGTCGGTTGGCGCCTGGCGGCCGATGCCTGGGGCTACGGCTACGCGACGGAGGCGGGGCGCGCCGCACTTCGGTTCGGGCTCGAGGTGCTCGACCTCGCCGAGATCGTGTCGTTCACCGTTCCGGCCAACGTCCGGTCGCGGGCAGTGATGGAGCGCCTCGGGCTCCGCCGCGACCCAGCCGACGATTTCGACCATCCGAACCTGCCGGAGGGCCACCCAATCCGGCGCCACGTCCTGTATCGCCTGAGCCGCTCGGACTGGCGCGACAGCCACGCCACCGGCAGCGACGGGCGTTGCGCCGGGCCACTTGAAGGCCCATTAGCCAAGGCACGCGCCCACTGCGGTTGTCGGCGGGCGTATGGCAAAAGGGCTTGCCTCACAAGATCCGGTCGGCAGCCTCCACCGCGCGGTCGCACCACCAGGCCAGGTCCTCCGCGGCGCTGACGCCCGATGCGTGAACGACCCCTGCCTCGGTGTCGGCGCCCTTGCGCCAGCCGCGAAGCAGCAGACCGACGAGGATCGCGGCGTCCTCGTGATCGCGGTCAAAGGACCCAGGCCCACCGACCCATCGGCTGCCATCCTCGGCATCCGAGCTGGCGTATTGGAGCTTGGCTGCGTAGCGCTCGAAGATGGCGTCGGGCGGCAGCGGAAGCGAGGCGACGTTGGCGACGAGGAACCAGCCAAGCTCGACCGCGACCGGTGCCATGGTGACCATCTGCCAGTCGACGACGACGATCGATCCGTCGGGCTCGATCCCGATGTTGGCGAGTTTGAGGTCGCCGTGGATCAGGGTCGCCGGTTGCTGTCCGAGCGCATCAAGGAGCGGCTGCGGATCCCGACCGAGGCCATCGATCAAGTCCCGCGCGCCAACCGGCGCCAGCCGGTCGAATGCGTCCCAGCCGGGCAGCAGGCGCGAGGCCACGGCGTCGCGGGCAGGACCGGGTCGCTCGAGGTTCGCCCGGCAGATCAGCGTGATCCGCTCCCGAAGGGGGCACCATGGACCGCCATCCACGTCGCCGGACGTGACCCACGGATATGCATGCAGTTCCGCGAGGCCACCGAGCAGGCGCTCGAGCTCCGGGCCTGAGATCGGATTTGCCCAGTCGAAGAGGACGCCCGTCAGGTCCGGCATCAGGAGCGCGAACGCGTCGTCGTCGCGACCCGCGCCTAGATACGGCGCCCGGACTGGCGGCGGCAAGGCCGGGCCATACGCTGCGAACCACGCTTCGCGCAGGATTGGCCCGTCGGCGGTGGCCCTGGCGATCCAGTCTCGGTCCAACGAGTCACGCTTGAGGACATACCGCTCCGAGCCGCGCCGGAGTTGGGTCAGCTCGGCGCCGGACCAGCCGTCATTCGGAAAGGAATGCTCGCGCCGGCCCGCCAAGCCGCACCGGCGGAGGATCTCCGCCAGCGGCTCGAAGGAGAGTCCGCGGTCATTCGTCGTCGACATAGTGGACGACCGAGCCCGGGCAGTTCCGGCTGATCACCACCACCAGCGGCTCCGCGTCTGACGCGTTCTCCTCGACGTGGACCTCGCCGGCGGCGATATAGACGAAGTCGCCGGCCTGGGCCACCAGCGACGCCTCGAGCCCGGTCGGACCGAAGGTATAGCGGGCCCGGCCGGACACGATCCAGATCGACGTCTCGCACTCGCCGTGGTGATGGATCCGGGTCCGGGCGCCGGGTGCGGTCGTCACGACCGACGAGTAGAGCCCGACCGAGCCGACCCGCTCTGCCGAGATCGCGATCGAGCGTTCCATGTCGGCGTTCTGACCGGTCGAGGTCGAGCGCTCATCGGGACGAATGCGGGTGGCCATCGCTCGACCCTAGACGACGACGGGATCGGGCGCCCAGGAGACGCGCCAGACGCGCCACAGGGCGGCCGGGTCGGAGAGTGGGTCGCCATGGACGAGGACAAAATCGGCCGGACCGCCATCGCGAAGCACGCCAGCGTCGGGCTCGCCGAGGAGCTCGCCGCGGCGGAGACCATCACTGCGGCCGTCGGCGGGGGCGGCGTTCCCAAACAGCGTGCGGCGGCGGCTGTCGTCAGTCACGGTTCCGGGAGCCTAGCACCGGCTACGATCGAACGATGGTCATCCCGCCCGTGATCGCGGCGCTGCCGCGGTTCGCGCTCCTTGACGGGCCGTCGCCGCTGGCCCGGCTCGAGCGCTTCTCCGCAGCCCTCGGGGCACGCTCCGCGGCTGAGGTATGGATCAAGCGCGAGGATCTCCTGCCGCTCGCGTTCGGCGGCAACAAGCTGCGCAACCTCGAGTTCCTGGTCGGCGCGGCGCTCGCCGACGGCGCGGACTCGCTGATCACCTCCGGCCGGCGCTGGTCGAACCACTGCCGGCTCACCGCGGCGGCCGGGGCGCGGGCCGGGCTCGCCGTCCATCTCGTCCTGACCGGTCCACCGCCGCTCCCCGGTGAGGAGGGCCCGAACCAGCGGCTCGACGAGCTTCTCGGCGCGACGATTCACGTGACCGCAAGCGACGACCGAGCCGAGCGGGCGGCGCTGGTCGCGTCGATTGCGGCGGCCGAGGGCGCCGCTGGACGGCGTCCGTACGTGGTCGGGATCGGCGGGTCCGGCCCGGTCGGCGCAGCGGGCCAGGTGCTTGCCGGGCTCGAGCTGGCCGACCAGCTTGAAGAGGCACGGATTGGCGCGGCGACGGTCGTCCTGCCCTCTGCGACCGGCGGGACGCACGCCGGCCTGGTCACGGGACTTGCCCTCGCGACGCCGCCCGAGCGGGCGGTGATCGGCCTGGCGGTCGCGGCTCCGTCGGCCGAGCTGCGCCGGACGGTCGGCGGACTGCTCGATGCGCTCGAGCCGCTGACCGGCATCCGTGTCGCGGACAGCTCCGTCATCCTCGAGGACGACCAGCTCGGCGCCGGCTACGGCCACCCGACCGAAGCGGCGACCGACGCCGCTCGCGTGTTGGCGAGGACCGAGGGCATCCTGGTCGACCCGATCTACACAGCGAAGGCGCTTGCCGGCCTCGTCGCCCGGGTCCGCGACGGGCGACTCACCGGACCCGTCGTGTTCTGGCACGCCGGCGGAACACCCGGCATCTTCGAGCGGCTTCCCGGGACTCCCTGAGGCCGCCTGTCGGGCCAAATGGTCAAGAGTGGAACGTTGGGTGCGGTCGGCTGCCCGATGGCGACGGATCTCGGATCGCTGGCGGCGCGGCCCGAGCACGAGCCTCGTCGCCAACCCAATCTGGGCCGGCCCGAAACGCGCCCAACGTCCCGCGGGTGGCAATCTGGCCGGTTGCCCCGGCTGGTGTCCCGCGCCCCGGCTTGGCCGCTCAGCCCCGCCCCGAGGCTCGCCAGGCGTCGCGCAGCTTCATCCGGGCCCCGGTCTGGAGGACCGCGCCGGAATACACCCGGCCGCCGACGACGAACAGCGCCCCGATCGCAGCGCACATCACGACCGCCGAGCCGACGATCTCCCACGCCTCGATCGCGCCCAGCGCGGCCCGAAGCGGAACGACCATCGACGAAACCGGCGGGATGAAGGTCGCGATCCGGGCGGCCGTCCCCGCCGGATCGTTCAACGCGACGAGCAACGAGAAGAAGTAGCCGCTCATCGCGATGAAGGTCACCGGGCTCGACGCGTTCGAGGCCTCCTCCATCCGCGATGCCAGCGCGCCCAGCACCCCGAGCGCCGTCGAGTAGAAGGCGTATCCGAGCGAGAACCAGACGACCAGCATCGCGACCGTCGAAACCGTCGTCGACGGCGGCGAGAACCGGCCGCTGGCCACGCCCGTTCCCAGTCCGACCGCGATCATCAGCGCCAGCTGGACCAACCCGAGCAGCCCGATCCCGAGGACCTTGCCGATCAGCAGGTCGCGCGCCTCGATCGTGGAGAGAACGACCTCCACCACCCGGCTCTGCTTCTCCTCGACGACTCCGGTCAGGACCCACGTCCCGAAGGTGAAGATCGAGATGAACAGCAGGATCACTCCGACGTTGGCGAAGAGGAACGACGTGTCCCGGTTCGGGTCGCTCGGCTCGAGCTCGCGGAATGCGATCTGCGGCTGGGGTGTGAAGCTCGCGGCCACCACCTGCTGGAGAAGCGCGTTGCCGCGGGTCTTCACCTCGTAGGTCGGCACGTTGCCATCGGGCGGGAAGACGAGGAGGGCACCAAGGTCGCCGCTTCGCAGGCCGGCCTCGCCGGTCGCGACGTCGGCGACCGGGTCCACAACGATCAGGAGCCCGGCCTGCTCCGCGGTCGCGCTGAGCGAACCGGCGAGACTGGCCGGCGGCGTTCCGGCGATGCCGAGATGCTGGGTTCCGGGGCCGCTGCCGATCAAGGACGGCAGCACGATGCCGGCAACGATGAGCCCGACGGAGAAGAGGAGCGACAGGGCGAACGCCCGGCTCCGCCCGCGCTCGAGGATCTCGCGGCGGGCGACCAGCCAGATCGCGCGGCGGCGGCTCATGTTCGGACGACCTCCATGAAGAGCTCCGAGAGCGTCGGTGGCTGGAAGGAGAAGCGACGAACCTCGCCCGCTCCGGCGGCGGCCGCCAGAACGGGCCCGAGATCGAGATCGGCCGGAACGAGAAGCCGGGCGAAGTCATCGTGCTGGTCGTCGACGACCAGGTCTGGTCGCCCCGCAAGCCAGGCGTTGGCATTGCCCGCAACCTCGATCTCGAGATGGCGCCGGTCCGACGCGGCCCGAAGGTCGCCGATTGCCCCGGCCGACGCGATCCGGCCGCGATTGATGATCACGACGTCCTCACAGACGTCCTCGACGAGATCGAGCTGGTGGCTGGAGAAGACGACCCCGACGCCAGCCGCGGCGCGCTCGCGGAGGATCGACGTCATCGTCTCGATTCCGAGCGGGTCGAGACCGCTGAAGGGCTCGTCGAGGACGAGCAGCTCGGGATCGTGGACCAGTGCCGCGCCGAGCTGAACCCGTTGCTGGTTGCCGTGCGACAGCGCCTCGAGCTTCGCCCCGGCTCGATCGGCGAGACCGAGGCTCTGGAGCCATCGGGCGGTCGCCGCCTTCGCGACCCGCGCTGTCAGCCCGTGTTGCTGGGCGAAGTAGCTCAGCTGGTCGGCGACCTTCATCCGGGGGTAGAGGCCGCGCTGCTCGGGCATGTAGCCGAACCGGAGGCGGTGGGCCCGGTCGATCGGCTGGCCCTGCCAGGTGATCGAGCCACGGTCGGGCCGGGCCAGGCCGAAGACGCAGCGCATCGTCGTCGTCTTGCCGGCCCCGTTCGGCCCGAGAAAGCCAACGAGCCGGCCCGGCCGGACCGTGAAGGAGGCGCCATCGAGCGCCACGACCTGGCCGTAGCGCTTGGAAAGGTCGGTGATTTCGAGCATGGGCGGTCTGGATCCCTCCGGCGACGTGGGTCGACTCTAGGGGGGATCGCGCTCGACCGCTGGCTGGCCGATCAGGGCTTCG
>JACDAH010000390.1 GCA_013695505.1 Chloroflexota bacterium
GGCCGAGGCCGTCGAACCTGAGGCAGCCGCGGAAGCGGAGGGCGTCAGGGCGGAGGCCGCGGAATCGGAGGGCGCCGGAGCGGAGGCCGCGGAAGCGGAGGCGCGAGCCGCAGCCCAGGCCGAGGAGGACCGGCGCAGCGGTGAGGAGCGTCGGTCCGGCGAGGAGAGACGCGCCAGCGACAACGTCACCGCCGATCAGCTCTCTCTTGGCAAGCGCCTTCGCCAGCGACGGACGATCCTTTCGCTCGTCCTGCCCCTGATCCTGCTCGTCCTGTTCGCACGGGCCCTGCCCGGGTTCAAGCTCGACCAGATCCCGAGCCTCGTGCTCGGCGCCAACCCGCTCCTCCTCCTCGGCGGGTTCGCCGTCTTCTATCTCGGCTTCCCGCTCCGTGGCCTGCGCTGGGCGATCCTGATCCGCGGCACGGGCTTCCCACTCAAGATCCGCGACGCGACCGAGATCATCTTCATCAGCTGGCTCGTCAACTGCCTCGTTCCGGCCAAGCTCGGCGATCTCTACCGGGCGTACCTCCTCAAGATCAACAGCACCGTTTCGCTGTCGCGCACGTTCGGGACGGTCTTCATCGAGCGGATCCTCGATCTGTTCGCGATCGTGGTCTTCGGCCTCGGCTCCGGCTACTGGTCGTTCCGGGGCAGGCTGCCCGCCGAAGTCCAGGTCGTGTTCCTGATCGGGGTCGTTGTCGTCGTTGCCCTCGCCGGGGGGCTCCTCACGATGCGTAACTTCGGGCGGCGGATCATCACGGCGATGCCGCTCCCGGGCCGCGTCCTCGAGTTCTACGACCGCTTCGAGGAGGGCGTCTTCTCGGCCGTCGGGCTGCGCGCCCTGCCCCGCCTGATCGCGATCACCGCCCTCATCTGGTCGACCGAGGCGATGCGCCTGTTCCTCGTCGTCGAGGCGCTCGGGTTCCCGGAGATCCATCTCGGCATCAGCGGCGCATTCTTCGTGGCCCTCACAGGATCGCTCCTCACGGCCGTGCCGTTCACGCCCGCCGGGATCGGCATCGTCGAGGGCGCCGTGGTGTTCGTCCTGACGCAGGTCTACAACGTGCCGCCGACCGAGGCCCTGGCCATCACGCTCGTGGATCGGGTGATCAGCGTCCTCTCGATCATCGGCTTTGGCTCGGTTGCATACTGGCTGTCGCCGAAGCGGCGCGGAATGGGCGTCGAGCCGCACGCTCCGGCCCAGGCATCGGGCGGCGTCTGACAGGGGGATCGCAAGCGTGACGAGGGGGATCGGCAGACTTCCGCAACACGGATTGCGGCGACGCGCGCGCCCAACCACCCAGAAAGGGCGTTTCGTGAGGGGATGTCGGCGATTGTCCCGGTCGTGATCCTGCACGCCCTCGCCGCTTCACGAGGCGCGTTCCCGCGAGGCCGCCCTGCGCCCGCGGAGTCCGACGCTCATCCGATCGTCGCGGACGGTCGTATCCACGAAGCAGGACCGGAGTCCCACGCCCGCTCCGGCCCGGACTCCAGCGCAGTCCACCGCACCCGCCGGTCGAACGTACGGTCCGCGAGGACCGCTCCCGTACGAACGGGTGATACAGGAGGGGTGCCCAAGTTCGTGATCATGCGGACATCGCGTCATTACCTGCTTGCGCGAGACACGGAGCGTCAAACGACGTCATGACCACCCAGAACGGTCGCGCATTCAACGAATGGCTGCGAGCCCAGCTCAAGGCCAAGAAGATGTCGCAGCGGCAGCTTGCTCAGCAGTCGGGTGTCGACCACTCGACGATCTCGCGGCTGATCCGCGGCGATCGGATGCCCTCGCTCGGCACCGCAACGAAGCTCGCCCGCGGACTTCGCGAGCTGCGCGACGACGCCGACACGCCCCAGTACCTCGGCCTCGTGGCCTCGGGGGCGACGAACCCGACGGCCCGCGTCGAGTACGCGCTGCGCGCCGACGACCTCCTGAGCGAGCCTCAGGTCCGCCAGATCATGGAGTACTACCTCGCCGTTCGCATGCGGCGCTTCGGTCGCACGTTCCAGTCGTCCGAGCCTTCCACCAACCGTCCGCCGGAGCGCCCGATTGCGCGCTCTGCACCGGTTGGCCAGGGCCCGGTCGTGGCCGGGGTCGGCCAGACGAGCGCCTCCCCTTCGAGTGGGGCCCGGATGATGGGCTCCAACCGGCCGATGGGTCGATCGCTCGGCCGACCGGGGCGACCCTAGGGGACCGTCAGCCTGCGGGCTGACCCACCACATCCTTTTCCGGGGCACGACACGGACGCCCTCCACGTCCGGGTCTCGGGGACAGCGAACGCCGGCGCAAGAAACGCGCCGGCGTTCGCATGCTGTTCCGGGCCAGGAATGGCGGCGGTCCCGGGTCGCGGGTAGCCGGTCGCGGGTCGCGCCTGGGACGATGCCGGCGGCATCGGCCGCGCCGACGACTCTGGCGGCCCGGGCCCTGATCCCCCGGGTGATGCTGGCCGAGTTGGCCGGCGGCTGATCGATGTCACTGATCAAGTCGGCGATCAGCGTTCGTGGCCACGTCCGCGACGCGCCGGCAATTGCTCGGAATGAGTGGTGGCCGTGCTCGATGGACGCAGATTTGATCAGCCAGTCTGATCAGGCCGGGATCGAGCGGCGCGGGGCTAGGGCCGGTAGACGGAGATCCAGCGGCCTGGTGCGGCTTCGAAGCGCTCGACCAGGGTCACGGGCGTCACGCCGGAGAGTGCCGACACCGGGTTCGCCAGCCAGGCGTCTTCGGCGGGCCCGCCGCAGTCGGCGCCGATCGCCGCGTGGAACAGCTGATCGCAGAGGATCACCCGTGTCGCCTCGGCGCCACCGGATGACCCGCCGCTCGGGCCCGCCGGGGCCACCGCCGCGCCCGCCGCCTCGAGCGGCATCCGGAGCGCCTCGTCCGACTTGAACGTCGGCAGGCTCGCCACGACGAGAGGCCCGCGGCCGCCCGCGGCGATCACGCGTTCCGCCGCCGATCGGGCCGCCTGCCAGCCCCCGTCTGC
>JACDAH010000400.1 GCA_013695505.1 Chloroflexota bacterium
CACGACCGGATCGCCGTCGTACCCGATCGCGACGCCCTCGAGCTCGGCTGCCGGCGGCGTCACGCCCATCGCCGGGTGACGAGGACGAGCGGGACGGCGACGACGCCGATCAGCCCGACGAGGAGAACCGCCAGCGCGGCACTGACCGTCGGGTCGCCGAGCTGCTGGGCATTGAGGACGACCACAGACAGCGTCGCCGTCCGCGGACCGTAGAGCAGCGCCGACATCGTCAGCTCGTGGAGGGCGAACAGGAACACGATCAGCCAGGCCGCGATCAGCGATGGTCGGAGGAGCGGAACGACGGTGGTGCGGATGGCCGCGACCGGACCTGCTCCGCTCGATCGGGCCGCCCGGACGGCGTCGAGCGGCAGCCGATCCAGGGAGCCCGCAACCTGGCGCTGGCCGAGGGCCCAGAGCTTCGCGACGTAGGCGATGAGGATGATCGCGAGGCTGTCGCGGAGCCAGCCTCCGTACGCGACGAGGACCGCGATCGCGAGGGCCGAGCCGGGAAGCGCGAAGCCGACCGTCGACGCCGTCCGGAGCAGGCCGCGGCCTCGACCGCGGTGTCGTCCGACGACGACGAGCAGCGCCCCGAGCGGCACGACGATCGTTGCCGCGCCGACCGCCAGCACGACACTGTGGACGAGCCCGTCGGCGAAGCGGGCACCGAGGGCCTCGCCGAAGTTCGCAAAGGTCCAGTTCGCCGGAACCGGGGCGAGCCCGACGGCGCGCGTCAGGGCGGTGAGGAGCACCGCGACGAGCGGCACGACCGCGGCGAGGAGGATCACGCTCCCGAGGCCGAATGCCCCCACTCTTCGGAGCCAAACGCCCTGGCGGGCCGGTCCCGCTCGGCCGCCGGCGCTGTCTCCCGTCCGCGCCGCGGGCCGGCCCGTCAGCCAGGCATCGACCGGGCCAACCACGGCGACGGCGAGCACGACGAGGGTCGCCGCCAGAATGCCCGCCTCGGCGAACAGGCCCGGGTCCGATGAGCGGGCGAGGTCCTGGTAGAGACGGGTGGTGATCGTCGTGAAGCCGGCCGGGGTGCCCAGGATCGCCGGCACCCCGAACGCATTGACCGCGAAGACGAACGTCACGACGAGAGCCGACAGGATCGCCGGCCGGAGGAGCGGCAGCGTCACCGTCCCGAGCACCATCCAGGGCCCGGCGCCGCTCGCCCGGGCCGCCCGTTCCGCGTCGGGCTCGACGCGACTCGCAAGCGCCCCGGCGACGATCAGCCACGCGAGCGGCAGGGCGGCCACCGCGAGGACGAGCACGATCCCGAGTGGTCCGAAAAGGCCCGGAACCTCGACTCCGAACATGCGATCGGCAAGGCCCCGGGGTCCGTAGGCCCGGGTCCAGCCGAACGCAGTCACGAACGGCGGGCAGAGCAGCGGTAGCAGGATCCCGGCCCGCAGCCAGCCGGCCCCGGCCAGACCTCCGCGCTCCGTCGCGAGCGCGGTCGCCGTTCCGGCGGAGACCGCCAGGACCGCGACGAGCGCCGCGGTCCAGAGGCTGTTCACGATCGCGCCGCCGACATGCGGATCGGCGAGGGTGGCGAGAACCCCCGCGACCCCGCCTCCGATCGCGACGCCGAGCAGGCGAACGAGGGGCACGCCGATGAGGACCACGAGCAGCACGAGCGCAAGGACGACGAGCGAGCCGTCCCCCGGCCGCCGTCGGGCGGCGCTCGCCAGCGCCTCGCCTTGGGCCGGATCAGCCACCGAAGATGGCGCGATACGCGTCCAGCAGCTCCTTCTGCTTGCCGAACGCGGCCGTCCAGTCCGGGCTCACCTGGCTGCCCTCCGGCGCGGGTCCGCCAGCGCCGACGACGGGCTCCCAGCCCGTCCCCGCGATCGCGGCCTGGCCCGCCGCCGACAACACAAAGTCGACCAACGAGTCGGCCGTCGGCCGATTTGCCGAGGCGTCGACGGCGGCGATCGGGCTGTAGATCGTGATCGCCCCGCTCGACGGCCAGGCCAATGCGATCGGGGCGCCCTTCTTGATCGCCGTCCGGGCGGAGTTGTCGAGGGTCATCCCGACCTTGAAGCGGCCCTCCGCAACACCGGTCGTGACATCGTCCGGAGCTTTCACCTGGGTCGCCCCATTGTCCTTCAGCGATTGGTAGAACTGGGTGCCATAGCCGTCGGCCTGGCTGAAGTAGGCGAGCGCGGCGAACGCGGATCCGGCGAACCCGGGATCCGGGATCCCGACAGCGCCCTTCACGCCCGGCGCGAGGAGGTCCTTCCAGTCGGCCGGCGCGGGGGTCACGTCGCTGCCACGGATCATGACCATGTTCAGCAGCCGCGTCCCGAAGGAGGTGTCTGTCCGATACGCGGGGTCGATCGCGGCGGCGCCTGGCGGGGCCCAGGCCTGGAGCAGCCCCTGATCGGAATAGCCGGCCATCGACAACGGATCGGTCAGCCAGAGCACGTCGGCCTTCAGCCCGCCTGACTGGAGATCGGCCGCGATCCGGGCCGCCACCTCGCCGGTCGGAGCCCGGAAGACCTCCACCTCGACGCCGGGATGAGCCGCCTTCCAGCCGCCGACGACGGCATCGACCGTGTTCTGGGTGACCGACGTATAGAGCGTGATCGTCCCGCTTGGCGACGCGACTGGCTCGGTCGAGGGCGCGCTCGCCGCGGCGGACGACGTCGCGGCACGGGAAGTGGCCGGCGAGACCGAAGCCTGGGTCGAGGACGGCGGGGAACCCGGTCCGCCGCTGCAGGCGGCGGCGACGATCAACACGGGGAGCAGGGCGAGAAACGGGTGGCTGCGGCGGCGCACGGCCGGAGCGATGGCCGGGGACATGGTGGCGCACCTCTTGTGGCGAAGCGGACGTCATCGGGTACGGCAACGGCCGGGAACCCGGCTTCCACGCTTGCCCGTGATCGGGCCTCATCGATCCTGTCGGAGCGGCACCTCCGTGCTCTACGACCCGGGTGGAGTGGTCAGCTCTGGTTCTCGATCCCTTCACGGGCGCCGCTGTGGACGACGCGCCGGTTCGTGATCTCGAACTGACGGAGCGTCGAGCGCCGCAGGAGATGGAGCTGACGGCGGCTCAGGCGATCGCACACCCAGCCCCAGTGGAGCGACACCCAGTCGCCGGGCCGGAAGGGATCGAGGAACCCGACGCCGTCGACCGATCGTCGGGCCGTCTCGAGGCGTCGCTCGCCGAGGCCGATGTCGTGGCCGTCGTAGGTCAGCGGCCGCGACAGGACGGTTACCTGGTCGCCGTCCGTCGAGACGACCTGGCCCCACCGGACCCGGCACTTGTCGAGG
>JACDAH010000417.1 GCA_013695505.1 Chloroflexota bacterium
GCGCAGGACGCCGACCAGGCGCAGCGGCGCGCCGGTCGCCGTGGCGAGAGCCGCGCTCAACTCGAGGGCCGCCCAGTCATGCTCCGCGCCGCCGAACGGGACCACGATCGGCCGTGACGGCCCGAGCTCCGGCGTTGCGTTCTTGCCGCTGATGAGGACCGCGACATCGCACAAGATTCCTTCGAGCACTCCGCCGACGGAGCCGCCCAGCGGCCCGTCGCCGAGGAGCGGACGTCGGCCGTCGAGTACCACGAGATCAATCTCCGTGACCCCGGCGAGACGGGCGAGATCGCGCGCCGGCTGGACCGAGGTCAGCGCGGCGACATGGGCTGTGATGCGGCGCGACTCCAGGCCGATCCGGTGGACTTCCAGCTCGGCGGTCGCGCTCGCCAGCTGCCGGTTCAGGGCGCCGACGCCCGATGTGATCGGTCCCGGATCGAGCAACCGGACGATGATGAGCTCGCGCGGCCGCTGCGTTCGCGAGAGCGGCTCGGCGATCAGGATGAGCGCGTCGAGGTTCCGAGGATCCAGGGCCGTCACCAGGACTGCCCGGCGCGGTTCGCCGGCCCGGTCGGCGGCGGCGATCGCGTGGTCGGTCGAAGCGCTGGCGACCCCGGCGATCTCGCGAAGCTCCTCCTCGGCCGTCACCGCCAGCCTCCGGTGCGGGTCCACCAGTCGCAGAAGGGGTCCAGTCATGAACGTGGTGACGAGGGCCATGATGACGAGCATCGTGAACAGCGCCGGCGTGATCACCGCGAGGCTGAGGCCCAGATTCAGCACGATCAGCTCGGTCAAACCGCGTGTGTTCATCAGGACTCCGACGGCGGCGCTCTCGCGACCGGTCATGCCTGTCCAGCGGGCCGCCAAGCCGGCTGTGCCCAGCTTGGCGAGGATTGAGATCGCGGTGACCAAGATCGTGAGTGCGATGAGCTGCGGGTCGCGCAGAAGCCCGATATTGACCTTGAGGCCAGCCACGACGAAGAAAAGGGGAAGGAGGACGATGACGATGAAGTCCTCCATCCGCTTGCGGACGTCGTCGGAAAGCTCCTCCCGGCGCGGCATCGCCAGCCCCATGACGAAGGCGCCAAATATCGGGGCGACGCCGATCAGGCCCGTCGTCGCGGTCGCCAGCAGCACGCCAAGAAAGATGAACGCGATCCAGCCGATCGGTACGTGGCCTGCTTCGTCGTAGGCCACGGAAACACGGGCGAGCAGGCGCCGCGCCGCGATCGCCATGACGAGACAGAAGAGGACGGTCAGGCCGACCACCCGGAATAGGGCGAGCGTGGGGTCCTGCCCCGGACACTCGGCGCAAGCGGGATCGGGCCGGGTGACAGCCGCCACCGCTGTGGCGACGGCGAGCAGCGCCCAGGCCGTGACGTCGTCGACAGCGGCAGAGGCGAGGGCCAGGCCACCGACCGGGTTGGCCAGCATCCGTCGTTCGACCAAAATGCGGGCGAGCACCGGAAAGGCGGTGACCGACATCGATACCCCAATGAACAGCGCGAAGGCAACAAACCCCACGTCATGGGGCGCAAGCAACGGATAGAGAAGCGTCGCCGTCAGGAACCCGAAGGCAAGCGGGATCGCGACGCTCGCGTTCGAGACGAACGCTGCTTGTTCGATTCGGCCGCGCAGTGCTCGGGGATCCAGCTCGAGGCCGACGAGGAACATGTAGAACGCCAAGCCGATGTTCGCAACGGCCGCGATCAGCGGGATGACCTGGGCCGGGAAAATCCAGGTCTGGATTGGATGCGCGATCGCTCCGAAGAGCGTCGGACCCAACAGGACGCCGGCGAGAACCTCGCCCATCACCCGAGGCTGGCCGAGCCGCACGAGGAGCCAGCCGGCCACCCGGGCCGCCAGGATGACGACGGCGATGGCGAGGGCAAGGCGAGCAAAGAGCTCCTCCGCCGACAGCGCAACGGCTTCGCCCTTGGCCGGACCCTGGGCGGCGGCCAATTTGGCGCGAGCGCCCGTTTCCTCCACGACCAGGACTCGAGCATCGCCGTTGAAACGCGACATCGCGATCGGCCGGGTGGTCCCATCGAGGCATTGGCCCATCCCAGTGAGTCGGACCCCATCGAATCGCAGATCCATCGACGGCCTGCCTTCGCCAGTCGCGGATCCAAGATGCACGAATGCGCCGGACTGGTCCAGGATGAACGCGCTCGAGGCCGAACCCAGGCAGGTGTCGGCGGCCTCGAGTTGGTACCGTCCGCCTATGGCGCTCGGCGCGGCGAGATTCCGGCCGACGGTGATGGCCAGCCCGATCCCGACGGTCGTGACGATCGCGAGCACGGCGTAGCCGATGGCAACCCGGCGCCGCGGGCTGGCCTGGAGCCCGATCGAGGGCGTGACCATGTCGCGGTATGCTACCAGCCGATGACGGCGCCGAATGGGTCGATTGACGAAGCCCAGCCGGGCGATCGGATCGGTGGCTATCGACTGCTCCACATGCTCGGCGAGGGAGGCAGCGGGACCGTCTTCCTCGCTGACCGGGAGGGCTCCGGGGCTGGCCAGGTGGCGATCAAGATCCTGCACCGAAGGGTCGCCCTCGATCCGACTCTTGCCCGACGCTTCGCGCACGAGGCCCGGGCCGCGGCAGCCCTTCGTCATCCCGGCCTGGTCCCCTGCTCGAGGCGGGCGAGATCGATGGCCGTCGCTTCCTCGTCAGCCGATACATGGCTGGTGGATCCATGGCGGTTCGTCTTGTCCGGGACGGGGCCTATCCGATCGGCGATGGACTTCGGCTACTCCGGGAGCTCGCTGGCGGCCTCGATGCGCTGCACGCGGCCGGGATCGTCCACCGCGACATCAAACCCGCGAACATCATGCTGGAGGCGGACGGGACGGCCGCGCTCGGTGATCTTGGTCTGGCGCGCGGTCACCGCGACACGGTTCTGACTCGACCCGGTCAGGTCCTGGGTAGCATGGACTATCTCGCCCCGAGCTGATCCGGGGGCACCCCGCGACGACGGCAAGTGCTCTGTATGCGCTCGGTTGCGTCGCCTACGCTGCGTTCGTCGGATCGCCCCCCTTCGCCGGGCGAAGCGCCATTCGTACAGCATTCGCCCATCTCGAAGATTCGCCGCTCGCGCCCGTCCTGCAGCGGCCGGAAATCGGCATCACGCTCAGTGCGTCCATTCTGCAAGCCCTTGCGAAAGCCCCTGGAGATCGACCGACCAAAGCATCCGCCTACGCCGCCTCCCTCGCGCTCGGCCCGTAACCTGTGCTGCGCGCCGCACCTTCGCTTCCTCCATCGCGAGGCAGCGATCGTCACACGTCGGGCTCCTTGACGAGGGGAATAGCGTAGGCGGATCGCTACCCGGAGGCTGTGAACGGTGTCCGAATGGGGATGGCGCCCGTCGAATTCGTCGCGGCCGCGTGTCGGCCATGGAATCGTGCGTTCGAGGCCGGGCGGAAGGTGAGCGATCCGATAGATGTGGGCAGGCCGCCAGTTCTTCGTATCCGAGTGGTCGAGCCAGGTCGGGCTCCCCGCTCACTCTCGAGAAATGCGTTCCCGACCCTCATCGGGCGTGACAGAGGCTGTGAGGTCGTCCTGCAGGATCCGCTCGTCTCACGCCACCACGCACAGATCGACCTCGAGGCCGACCGCGGAGTCGTCATCCGGGATCTGGGCTCGTCGAACGGGACGTATCTTGCCGAGCGGCGGATTGCCGGGACGGAGGCGCTTTCCCTTCCCGCTCGGATTCGACTGGGCCGGACGATCCTTACCTTGGAATTCGACACGCCCGCAACCATCGTGGCGCCGGTTCCGTTTCCTGCATCGGCCGCCCCGGTCGACGCCGCCGCCGCCCCCGAACCGGTCGCCGTCGAACCGGTCGCCGCGGCCGAACCTGTCGCCGTCGAACCGACGATCCCGGTCATGTCGTCGTCGCCGCCGGGCAGGTCCTCGGTAGCGGACCCGGTCCGTAACGCGCCCAAGCGCCTAAGCGCACCGACGCCTCCGCTCCCGTCGCCCGCTTCGGGGTCCGTCGCCCAGCGCCCTCCCGGCACGACCAGGTCGATCCCAGCCCGGCTCGCGGTCATCGTCCTGCTGGCTGTCGCCGGCGTGGCAGCCCTGATCGCCACCGGTCAGTTCGGCTCACGCGCTCTCCCCGTCAAGTCGACGCCTCCGTCGTCGTCGGTTGCCGGCGCTGCGTCGATCTCGGTTCCAACCAGTTCCGGCGTCGTGGTCGCCCAGCCGTCGGGGCCGCCAGGAAGCGCTCCACCGGCGACGCGGCTGAAGTTCGAGATCACGCTTGACGGCAACACGATCGCGACAGACACGACGACGACACCGACAGCGTGCACGCGTGCGGCCGGCGCTCCTCAGTCACTCATCATTGAGTACTCGACCACGTTCGGGGACACGACGAAGTTCTCGATCACAGTCGACGATACGAGCGCCTCATTGCCGCATCTCTCGAAGGCAGATATCACGGTCGAGTTTGCCTCGCTGAGCAAGACGCTGACGTTGAGTGCTGCCGATGTCACGTCTGTTGCGGTCGACGACAACGGCGACAGCGCGACGGTCACCCTGACGTCCAGAAACGCCCGCGGCGACTCCCTGACCGGCACGATCACGTGCAACGTGATCGGGCCCTGACGGGCACTCGGCACGGACGACAGAAACGGATCGTCCTTCCGAGGCCTGCTCCAGCCCCGGCGCGCGCCGAGCAACGGAGCGCCAGCGCCTTGGACAGCCTGGCACGATCGCAACGCGCACGCTCACGACAAGACGCAACCGATCCCCACCGAACCGGCCCAACTCGTCGGATTGGTGACCCCATGCAACGAAGTACCAGGACCTTCGGGCTATGCTCTCGAAAACGGTCGCGATCGACGGCTGCCGCCGACGGGGTCGCGAACGTCGAGATTTCTCGCACCTTCCGCGTTACAACCCACGCTTCGGGGAGACCAGGCACATGTCGCTGATGCAACGGGTCGAACGAGCCCAGCAGCGATCGCAGGCGATCGCGGCTGCGGAGGCAGCGGCCGTCGAAGCTGCCGCCGCGGCCGCGAATGGCCCGGGCCCGGCGGAGGCGGCCGAACTGCCCAAGTCGTCGTCGGCCACCACGGGGATCCCGGTCATGGGCGGAGGGCCGGCGGCCGACGTGGCCCCGGCGGCGATGGTTCCGGTGATGGAGCCGCAGTCCGCCCCGCTCCTGCCCCGGACACCCGCCCGCGAGGCGATGCTGCTCGACATCCGCCATCGACTGGTCGCGGAGGTGATCACGGCCTTCGACACCCTCCTCGACGCCGAGGCGACAGACGTCCGGGCCAAGGTCGAGGCGATCGTCGACCGGACGATCGGCCAGAACGGTTACGCCGTGACCCGCGACGAGCGGACGCGCCTCGTCGACGAGCTGGCCGACGACGTCACCGGCTTCGGGCCGCTCGAGCCGCTTCTCAACGACGAGACGATCACCGAGGTCATGGTCAACGGCCCGAGCCACGTCTACATCGAGCGGGCCGGCAAGATCGAGCGCGTCAACAGCGCGTTTTTGAACAACGAGCACGTGCTCCGGATCATCGACCGGATCATCACCCCGATGGGCCGCCGGATCGACGAGATGAGCCCGAGGGTGGACGCCCGGCTGCCGGACGGCTCGCGCGTCAACGCGATCGTCGAGCCCCTGTCGCTCGTCGGGCCCGTGATCACGGTCCGCAAGTTCTCGCAGACGCCGTACACGGTTGACGACCTCATCCGGTTCGGCACGGCGACCCCGGAGATGTTCGAGTTCCTGCGCGTCTGCATCGAGGCCCGCCTGAATCTCTTCGTGTCGGGCGGGACGGGCTCGGGCAAGACCACGACCTTGAACGTGCTCTCGTCCTTCATCCCGAACGACGAGCGGATCGTCACGATCGAGGACGCCGCCGAGCTGCAGCTCCGCCAGGACCATGTGATCACCCTGGAATCGCGGCCACCCAACCTGGAGGGCGAAGGCGAGATCACGATCCGCCAGCTGCTCAAGAACGCGATGCACATGCGGCCCGATCGGATCATCGTCGGGGAGTGCCGCTCGGGCGAGGCGCTCGACATGCTCCAGGCGATGACGACCGGCCATGACGGCTCGCTGTCGACCGGCCACGCCAACACGCCCAAGGACATGTTGCGGCGGCTCGAGACGATGGTCCTGATGACCGGCTACCAGCTGCCGCTCCGGGCGATCCGCGAGCAGATGGCATCCGCGGTGGACCTGATCGTCCACACGTCGCGGCTCAAGGATGGCAGCCGCAGGATCGTCAACATCACCGAGGTCTATGGGATCGAGGACGACGAAATCCTGACCCAGGACATCTTCGCGTTCGAGCAGACCGGCGTCCGCGACGGCAAGATCGAGGGCATGCTCGCGCCGACCGGGGTCCGGCCGACGTTCATGGACCAGTTCCGCAAGGCCGGGATCACGCTCCCGCCGGGCGACTACGGGATCCCGGCCGAGGACAAGGCCAAGCCCACCCGGATCAGCTCGACGAAGGGCCGCTGGGGCGCCGGCGACTCGTCCGACGGCCCGGTCGCCCCGATCCTGCCGCTCGGCTACGGCAAGGCCGTCAAGGCCGGCGGGATGGTCTACATCTCGGCCATCGGCCCGGTCGATCCCGACAGCGGCCAGGTCGTTGGCAGCACCATCAAGGCCCAGGCGCGCCAGTGCCTCGCCAACCTGAAAGGCAAGCTCGAGAGCAGCGGGACCTCGATCGACAAGGTCGTCTGGGCCAACTGGTCGCTCCGCGACGCGACCGAGTTCGACCTCTTCAACGAGGAGTGGGTCAAGGTCTTCCCGGGCGACGGGCCCGTCGGTCAGTCGACGATGATGACGCCGCTCCAGCGACGGGCCGGCTTCCGGCTCTCGATCGGGGTCATCGCCGAGGCCTGACAGCGGCCGTCCGCGGAGGCCGCTCACCCATTCGATGCCCGAGCGGGCCGGTTCGGGCTAGTGTGAGCCCGACATGCCGGTGCCCTACGTCCTGCGTCGCTCTGCCCGCTCCCGACGGCTCCGGATCACGATCGATCCGGAGCTGGGTCTGGTCGTCACGGTGCCGCTCGCCAAGCGGCGCGGCTGGGCCCATCCCGAGCGGATGATCGACGACTTCATCGGCGAGCGCGAGCCATGGATCCGTCGCCACCTCGATCGACAGGCGCGTGAGCGGGCCGAGCTGCGGGCGCGCGGCGGGCTGAGCGATGGCGCCTCGATCCGCTACCTGGGCGAGTTCCACCGGCTACGGGTCGCGACGGCGACGAGTGGCCGGCGGTCGTCCGTCGCCCGCGTCGTGACCTTGGCCGGGCCGGAGCTCCACCTCGGACTGCTCGCCCGCGACCTCGACCGGGCAGACCGCGTCCTCGAGGCCTGGTTCAGGGAACAGGCTCGCTTCGTGATCGAGGCCACGATCGCCGATCATGCGTCGGGCCTTCGGGTCACGCCGACGGCCGTCGCCCTGCGTGACCCGCGGAGCCGCTGGGGGAGCGCGTTACGCCAGGGTCGCTTGATGTTCAGCTGGCGGCTCGTGCTCGCTCCGCCGGAGGCACTCGAGACCGTCGTGATCCATGAGCTGGCTCATCTCCGCGTGTTCGGCCACGGGCCGCGGTTCTGGGCGGTGGTCGCATCGCGCCGTCCCGACCACCTGACGTGGCGACGCTGGTTGCGCACTCACTCGCTCGAGCTCCACGGGGCGTTGGCAGGGGAATCGAGCGAGGAGCCGGCGACGGTCGAGTCGTCAGCCGGCTGATCCGGGCTCGACGGCGGCGAGGATCAGACGCGCTGCTGCTCGCGGGTTCACGTTCTCGACGTCGATGACCTGGTCGGCCACCGAGCGGTAGACCGGCTCGCGCTCGGTCGCCCGGGCCGTCAGCCACCCGAGATCGCGAGCATCTGCCCGCCGGCCGGCACCCGATCCGATCCGGGACAGGAGCGTCCCGGGCCGGGCCCGGAGCCAGACGACGTGGCCGGCTCCGGCGAGTCGGCGTCGTTCCCGTGGCAGGTCGACCACGGCGCCCGCCACCGCGATGATCGGGGCTCCCGGCCGCTCGATGGCCGCTCGAAAGGCGGCCACCTCCGCGTCGTGAAGGGCGTTCTCGCCGTCCTCGGCATCGATCGCCGCCGGCTCGCGACCCGTCAGCTCGCGGACGAGAGCGTCGTTGTCGAGGAAGGGTCGTCCGGTCCGCTTCGCCAGCTCGCGCCCGACGCTCGACTTGCCGGCGCCCATCATTCCGACGAGCAGGATCCGCCGAGTGGCGTGGTTCATCCGACCATGATGACGGCGGAGACGCCGCGAGGCGGGGTGGTGGAGATGAGGGGACTCGAACCCCTGACCCCTGCGATGCGAACGCAGTGCTCTTCCAACTGAGCTACATCCCCACGGTCGATCAGGCGGGCGCGACGAGGCGCGGCGGTCGCCCGAAGGGTTCCGGAGTGTAACACGGGCCCGCGCGGCATCCGGCCTGCCAGTACCCTGCGCCGATGCCGTTCGGACTGCTCGCCGGTCTCGGTGCGGCCCTCGCGTGGGGGACGATGGACATCGGCAGCGCCCTCGCGAGTCGCCGTCTGGGGAGCCTCGCCGTGACGGCCGGGGGCCAGGTGGTCAGCGCGATCCTGTTGGTGAGCCTGCTCCTCGCGACCGGTCAGGCATTCCCCACCGATTCCCGGGCGATCGTCGTGTCGGCGGTCGTCGGTGTGGTCGGCGCTGCCGCGTACCTCGCCTACTTCACGGGCCTCCGGATCGGTCCGATCTCGATCGTCAGCGGCATGGTTGCCGCATACGGCGGCGTGGTCGTCGTGATGGCGGTCGTCATTCGGGCCGAGAGCCTGACCGCGGTCCAGGTCGTCGGCGCGGTCGTCTCGACCTTCGGCGTCCTCCTGACCGCGGTCGCGTTCGAACAGGGCTGGCGACGGACCCACTTTGCCGGGCCGGGGGTCGTGTTCGCCCTCGCCGCGCTCATCCTGTTCGCGCTGATGACGATCGGGCTGGCCGAGGCGATCGAGACATCCGCCTGGCTGCCCGTGATCGCGCTGTCACGGGCCGTGAACGCCGTCCTGACCGTGATCGTGGTCGCGGTGGCCATGCTCACCCGCCACCCGGCGTTCCGCGCGGTCCTCGTCGCGCCGCTGCCGGCGAGCCGCGGGGCCTGGGCGCTGATCGTGCTCGGCGGCATCCTCGATGCGGCCGGACTGATCTCCATCTCGATCGGGCTCGAGGGTTCGTCGACGTGGCTGGTCGGGCTCGCGTCGTCGTTCGGGCCAGCGGTCACGATCCTCGCCGCGGTCGCGTTCCTCGGCGAGCGCCTCCGACCGATTCAGTGGCTGGGCCTCGCGGGGATCGCAGCCGGCCTCGTGGCGATCGCCCTGCCGTAGGCGCCGACGTCGGCGCGCCATTCACGCCCCGCGAGCACATCACGACAGTTTTGCGTGTTCGATGCGGCGCGAGTCCTGAATCCGACCTGATTTCGCATGTTCTGCTCGCAAGGCGAACAAACGATGCATCCGGACAGCCGAACTGACTGGATGTGCTCGCCCGGCGTGAATCGTCGGGCGGGGCCCCGCGACCCGTCGCGCGCTTCGATCGAAAACGCGGATGGGGTCGGCGGGGTGGCCTTGACGTCGGCCCGACGAGCGTAGGGGAGCGGCCGAGGCGAGGCTCGGGGTGGGGGTGACATCCGCTACGAGGCCCGGCCGCCAGCGCCGCGAGATGAGTCCAACCATTGACCAACTAGAACAGATGTTCTAGTCTGACCGTCCGATGGCCAGCCTCTCCCCGGACGTGTCGGCTGCTCTGGCGTCCCTCCAGACGCGATGGGGCGCGGCAGCTCCGCGAGTGGTCGGAGCGCTGGCCACGGCGCCGCTCCCGGCCGAGCCGCCCGACGACCCATCCGAGCTCGCTCCTTCTCCCGCGGGCGAGCCGCGAACTGGCGTCGAGCGGATCGTCCGGACCGGCTTTCCGGCGCTCGACGCGATCGTCGGGCCAGGCGGGCTCCCCCGCAGCGCGAGCGTAACGTTGAAAGGCGCCCCGAGCTCCGGCGCCACCACCCTCGCCCTGCGGCTCGTCGCCGAGGCCCAGGCCGACGGCGCGATCGTCGCCTGGCTCGATCTCGCC
>JACDAH010000458.1 GCA_013695505.1 Chloroflexota bacterium
ATGTGCGGGCCTGCATTCACTCCGCCGTGTGACCGAGGCGTCGCACGCCACACTGGACGTCATCCCTGGAGCTGCCCGTGACCGATGCCGCGACCGCGACCCCGCCGACGCTCACCACGATCCACTCGACCCGCGAGATCGAGGCGCTCATTCCGCACCGCTGGCCGATCCTCCTGGTCGACCGGATCGTCGAGTACGATCCCGCCGCAAAGCGGATCGTCGGGATCAAGGGCGTCGCCGCGACCGAGTGGTTCTTCCAGGGTCACTTCCCGGGACTGCCAGTGATGCCCGGCGTGTTTCAGGTCGAAGCCCTCGCCCAGACGATGGCCGTGTATGTCGCGAAGCAGCCCGGGTTCGGCAACCGGATCGGGCTGTTCGCCGGCATCGACGACTGCCGCTTCAAGCGCGTCGTCGTCCCCGGCGACGTCCTCCGGCTCGAGGTCACCATGGAGAAGCTCGGCAGCCGGTTCGGGCGCGCCAAGGCGGTCGCGAGCGTCGATGGCGAGGTCGCGTGCGAGGCAACGCTCAGCTTCGTGATCCCCGCCGAAGGGGTCCTGCGATGACGGCCAGGGTCGCGATCCTGTCCGACGTCCACGGCAATCTGCCCGCCCTGACCGCGGTCCGGGCCGCATTGAAGAAGGAGCGTCCCGACCACGTCATCATCGCCGGCGACCACGTCTTCCAGGGACCGGATCCGGCCGGCGTCGTCGACGCTCTGCGCGATATGGAGGCGAGCGGCGCCACGATCGTCCAGGGCAACACCGACGTCGCGGTCGCGGACTTCGACTACGGGGCGGCATTCCCGTGGATGACCGATGGCATTCCGGACGCCCATCGCGACGCGGCCGAGTGGGCCCACGACGCCCTCGGCGACGAGCGGGTGGCGTGGCTCCGGCGCCTGCCGAGCGAGCGCCGCCTGATGGTCGAGGACACGATGGTCCTCGGCTGCCACGCGTCGCCGGGCTCGCAGACCCAGGGCTTCGACACCCAGCTGGACCCGAACGTCACCCTCGAGCGGGCATCCCGGACGGACGCCCGGCTGATCTGCTGCGGCCACACCCACGTCCCCGAGATCCGCGACCTCGGCTGGAAGATGATCATCAACGCCGGCTCGGCGGGGTACGTCTTCGACGGCGACCCGACCGCATCGTGGGCGCTGGTCGAGATCGACGGCAAGGACGTGACAGCGGAGATCCGGCGGACCGAGTTCGACACCATGGTCGTCGCCAACGCGATCTCCGCCCGCGGTCTCGCCGGCGATGTCTACCGGGCAGCCACCGTCCGGACCGGGAAGCTCGTCCGATGAGTGCTGACCGCCGCCCGAACCCGGACTGGCCGACGGCTCCGCGGCGGGTCGTCGTGACCGGCATGGGGATGCTGACGGCGCTGGGCAACGACGTTGCCACCACGTGGGAGGCGATGGTCGCCGGCCGGTCGGGCGTGGCCCGGATCAGCCTCTTCGATCCCGAGCGGCTCGACTGCCAGATCGCCGGTGAGATCAAGGACTTCGACAGCTCCGCGATCCTGGACAAGAAGGATCAGCGCCGGACCGATCGCTACATCCAGTTCGGACTCGTCGCGGCGCGTGAGGCGATGGACCAGGCGGGCCTGCCGGCCCGCCTCGAGGGCGACGACGCGGAGCGGACCGGGGTCATCTTCGGGACGGGCCTCGGCGGCGTCGGGACGCTCGTCGACGGGATCACGATCAACGCTCTGCGCGGACCGGACCGGATCAGCCCGTTCTTCATCCCGATGGGCATTCCCAACGTCGGCGCCGGCCAGATTGCGATCAGCTTCGGGATGACCGGGCCGAACTTCACGACCGTGTCCGCCTGCGCGACAGGCGGTCACGCGATCGGCGAGGCATGGGAGACGATCCGGCGGGCGGACGCCGAGACGATGATCGCCGGCGGCGCGGAGGCCGGGATCCGCGAGCCGCTCGTTGGCGGCTTCGACTCGATGCACGCGCTGTCGCGGCGCAACGACGACCCCGAGGCGGCCTCGCGCCCGTTCGACCAGGGTCGCGACGGGTTCGTGCCGGGCGAGGGCGCCGGGGCGGTCGTCCTCGAGGAGCTCGAGCACGCCCGCGCCCGCGGTGCGACCATCCTGGCCGAGATCATCGGCTATGGCGCGACCGCCGACGCCTCCCACATCACGCTGCCGGCGCCCGGCGGGATCGGCGCCGTCAAGGCGGCCCAGCGGGCGATGCGCAAGGCGGGCGTCGAGCCCGCCGACATCGTCCACGTCAACGCCCATGCGACCTCGACACCCGAAGGCGACAAGGCCGAGCTCCAGGCGATGCGGACGCTCTTCGGCGACCGCGCCGGGGAGGTCTCGATCACGGCCAACAAATCGATGATCGGGCACACTCTGGGCGCGGCGGGCGCGATCGAGGCGATCGTCACGATCCAGACGATCCGCGACGGCTGCATCCCGCCGACGATCAACCTGACCGACCCGGACCCGGGTGCCGAGGGTCTCGACCTGACCCCGAACGTGGCCAGACAACGCGACGTTCCGCTGGCCCTGTCCAACTCGTTCGGGTTCGGCGGCCAGA
>JACDAH010000460.1 GCA_013695505.1 Chloroflexota bacterium
CGTCTGATGCACGCCGGCCGGTCGCGGCGTCGCGCAGCGCGGATACGCTCCCCACCGCGGCAGCCATCACCACGGTGAACGCGCTTCCGCTGCCCGGCGTGCTTTCCACGCGGATGGCACCACCCGATTGCTCGACGATCCCATACACGGTCGACAGGCCGAGGCCCGTGCCCTTGCCGCGGCCCTTGGTCGTGAAGAACGGCTCGAAGATTCGCGAGCGGGTCGCTTCGTTCATGCCGACGCCTGTGTCCTGGACCCGGATCGCGACCGCGTCGGTCGTCGCGGCGCCCGGCCCCCGAGCGCCGTCGACGGCGCTCGGGTCCATCGTGGTCCGGCTGGTCGCGATCGTCAGCCGCCCGCCGGCGGGCATCGCGTCGCGGGCGTTCACGGTCAGGTTGAGGACGACTTGCTCGAGCTGCCCCTGGTCGGCCAGGACGTCCGGAAGGCGCGGGTCGAGATCGAGCTCCAGGACGATGTCGTCGCCGATCAGCCGCTCGATCATGTTCCGCATGTCCATGATCACGTCGTTCGGGCTGACGATCTCGGACTTGAGGACCTGGCGCCGGCCGAAGGCGAGCAGCTGGCTCGTCAGGTCCGAGGCTCGCCGGGCGGCACGCAGGATCTCCTCGGCGTCGTGGCGCTGATCGCCCTCGGGCAGGCTGGTCGTCAGCAGGTCGGCGTAGCCGGTGATCGCGGTCAAGAAGTTGTTGAAGTCGTGAGCGACGCCGCCCGCGAGACGACCGATGCTCTCGAGCCGGGTCGAGCGCTCCAGCCGGGCCTCGAGCTCGAGGCGGTCGGTGAGGTCGAGTGCCAGCCCGACCACGCCGACGATTCGGCCATCGACCCGGACTGGCTGAACGTGAGCCTGGGAGGTCCGTTCCGACACCATGACGCGATACGAGCCCGAGTGGCCAAGCAGGGCCTCGCGATGCGCAGACGCGAGCGCGACGCGACCTTCGCGCTCGACCTCGACCTGGGGGTCGAACTGTCCGGTCACGGCCCGACCGGTGAAGGCGTCTTCGGCCAGGCCGAGACACGCAAGGCCCTCGCCGGTCATGGAGGTCACGAGGAGATCGACGTCGGTCGTCCAGGCGATTGCCGGCAGGTGGTCGACCAGCAGGCGCAGGCGGGCCTCACTCGCCCGAAGCGTCTCGGCGGCCTGGATATCAGCTGCCCGCAGATGGTTCAGGATGGACCGCCCGACCGTTGCCGTGATTGCCACGAGCAGCCCAAGGATCGCGGCCATCACGATGAGGAGGACCGCCTGAACCCAGCGCGCGCCATCACCGAGGGTCTGCGAGAAGTCTGATTCGAGACGCGTGAGGCGGTCGTTGGAGCCGTCGAGGTCCCGCCGCAACCGGGTCAGCGCCGCGTCGTCGTTGGCGACGACTGCCACGCGGATCCGGCCTGCCAGCGCCTGGAGCCCGTCGATCTCGGCGTCGGCCTCGGTCCAGATCGCAATCGCCCGGTCGATGAAGCTCAGGTGGCGAAAGGTCCGGAACAGCATCGCCAGCGACGGCACGTCCTCCGGCGCGTTGCGGCCGGCCGTAAAGCCGGCGAAGACCGCGGCGTCATCGGGCGTCGGGCGCTCGAGCTCGAGGCGGGCCTGTCGATCGCCGAGGGTCACGGCGATTTCGACGCGGTACTCCTCCCAGTCGGCCTCGTCGTGGGTCTCGCTGAAGCGCTGAAGGTCGATCACCGCGTCCTTCTCGGCCTTCGACCAGAGACCCTCGCCACCGACGTAGGCCCGGACCCCGGTCTGGATGGCGGATCCGACGGCCGCGGCCGCCATGACGCCGAGCATGAGAATCGCCAGCAGGGACGCAAGCGCGAGCCACCAGCGGCGTTCGGCGGCAAGCGGTCGGGAGCGGGTCGGACGGAGGGGGATTGCCATGGTTCGGACCCCTAGTGTCCCTGCCGGCCGTCCCCGGCGCCATCCGCCGGCCGTGGGGGCAGGGACTAGTCCATTCGACGTAGGGCACGCTCGGGCGAGAAGCCGGATCGCTGCGTGCGGTACGCTCCGGGCATGTGCCGAAGCATCAAGGTCCTTCGCCGTCCGGACGAGCCGGCGACGACCGGTGAGATCGAGGCGGCCGCCCGCCAGTTCGTCCGCAAGGTCAGTGGATATCGAACCCCGTCCCAGCGCAACAGCGCCGCCTTCGAAGCCGCGATCGAGGAGATCGCCGTGGTGTCGCGGCGGATGCTCGAAGAGATCGGGGCAACCGTCGAGGTCGGGCCCGACCATTGGCATCCCGGCCCCGGTCGGGCATCCGGGCCGCCCGCACCCGCGTGACGGCGGAGGCGGCGGGCGCGCCGTCGCTGTCATCTGCCGCGCCAGGCGTCAGGTCGCCGTCCGCCACCGACCCGTGGTGGTCGCGGCCGGGTCTCGACGTTTGCGAGGGCCGCCTCGCGATCGCCGGCCATGATGCGGAGTCCCTCGCCCGCAAGCACGGGACGCCCCTGTTCGTCTACGACCGCCGGCGGTTCGCCGAGAACGCTGAGCGGCTCGCCGCCGCCCTCGGCCGGGCCGGTGTTCGGCACCGGCTGCGCTTCGCGCTGAAAGCCAATCCGGACCCGCTGGCTCTCGAGATCCTCCGGCCGCTCGTCGGGATCGATGCCTGCTCGCCGGGCGAGGTCACCCGGGCGATGGAGTGTGGCTGGGCCGCGGCGGAGATCAGCGTCACCGCGACGAACCTGTCAGATCGGGACCTCGACGCCATCCTCGCCCACGATGTCCACCTCAACCTCGACGCGGTGAGCCAGGTCGACCGGCTGGGCCGCCGGCTGGCGGCGCTCGGCAGGCCGGCCCGTCCGGTCGGGCTAAGGATCAACCCCGGGGCCGGCGCCGGATACAACGACAAGCTGGCCTACAGCGGGGTGCGGCCGACGAAGTTCGGGATCTACGCCGATCGCCTCGACGCGGCCCTCGCCACCGCAGCCGGCCATGGTCTGGCCGTCGACACCATCCACGTCCACGCGGGCTCGGGCTGGCTGGCCGACGGGCTGGCGGCGTTCGAGGCCTCGCTCGAACCGGTCGTCGCAATCGCCCGTCGCCTGATCGCCGACGGCCAGCCGATCGCCGAGGTCAACGTCGGCGGCGGTCTCGGGGTGCCGGCCCGGGCGGACGAGCCGCCAATCGATCTCGATGCCTATGCCGCCGCGATTGCCCGTCAGATCGGCGACCTCGATGTGGCTGTCGGCTGCGAGCCCGGCGATTACCTCGCGAAGGACACGGCGATCCTCCTCGCCGAGGTCGTCACCGTGGAGGAGCGCGACGGCACCACATTCGTCGGCCTCGACGCCGGCTGGAACGTCAACTGCTCGTACTTCATCTACAAATACGCCCAGGAGCTCGTCGTCTGCCGCGCCGCCGCCGCCGAGCGGACCGAGCGGGTGACGGTGGCGGGCCACATCAACGAGGCCGGCGATCTCTTCGCAGAGGACTACACCCTCCCGCCGGTGGTCGAGGGCGACGTCGTGGCCCTGCTCAACGCCGGCGGCTACCACCAGGCGATGAGCTCGACCCATTGCCTCCGGCCGCACGCTGAAGCGCTATTCCTCGACCGCTGAGAGCCATCAGCGCCCCGTTCGGTCAGGCAGGTTCGAGGTTGCCCCATGCAACGGCCCGCTCGATCGTGAACCGGAGGATCGGCCGTTCCTCGAGGCGGTGCGTCATGTATTGCGGATATTTCGCGCGCAAAGCGTCGATCACCAAGACGCGCTCGGAGGGCGCTGCACGCTCAGCCGGTTCCGGTTCGAGCAACTCGGCCCGCCCCTCGAGCCGCAGCCAGCCGAGCTCGGCCCAGTCTTCCGACCAGCGGTCCACCAGGAGCGTCGCCTCTGGCCGCATAGAGAGGTCGCGGACCCGGGCGAGGTCGTGCGGGTCGGTGCCCGTCTTCGGCTTGTCGTCCAAGGGGCTGTAGAGGCGAGGCGCGGCCCCGGGTTCGCCGATGCGGGCAACGAAGCAGATCGGGACAAGCCGCGGCCGTCCGTTCGGCCCCGTCGTCGCCAGGGTTGCGGTCCGGGCCGATGCGAGGAATCGCCGCGCGTCGCGTTCGAGGATCGAGATGTCGCTCACCGCTCGATGATGCATCCTCGCCGCATGCAACGACGCCCGCTCTTCGCCGCGTTCCTCATGGCCGCGATCCTTGCGAGCGGCTGTGACGAAGCGTCGGCGCCCGTCGAGGTCGTACACAACGTGAGCGATCCGTGGCAGGCGGTGCCGTTCGCGGCCCCGGGATGACCTGCTCCGGCTGGCCGGCCAGACCTGCGCAAAGGTGG
>JACDAH010000540.1 GCA_013695505.1 Chloroflexota bacterium
CCGCCTCGTCGCCGACGACATCCGGGTGTCATTCGGCCCACCGGCACGAGGCGCTGCTCCGACGACCGCCCTCGACGGCCTGTCGCTCGACGTGGCGGGTGGCGAGGTCGTCGCCCTGATCGGCCCCAATGGCTGTGGCAAGTCGACGTTCCTGCGGGTCGCCGCGGGCCTGCTCGCCCCGGAGCGCGGGCGGGTTGAGCTCGACGGGATCGCCGTGACCGCGCCGGATCCCCGGATCGGGCTCGTGTTCCAGGAGCCGCGCCTGTTGCCGTGGCGCTCGGTCGTGGACAACGTGACGTACCCGCTCGAGCTCGCCGGATGGTCAAGTCAGCGGCGCGTCGCCCGTGGAGCCGAGCTGCTCGAGGTCGTCGGGCTCGAGGCGGCAGCCGCGCTCCGGCCCGTTCAGCTCTCGGGCGGGATGCGCCAGCGTGCGGCGCTCGCCCGGGCCCTGGCCCTGTCGCCGGACGTGCTCCTCCTGGACGAGCCGTTCAGCGCCCTCGACGCCCTGACCCGGGAGCGGTTCAACCTCGAGCTTCTCCAGCTCCAGGCACGAACCGGCGCCACGGTGGTCATCGTCACCCACAGCATTCCCGAGGCGATCCTCGTCGCCGACCGCGTCCTGGTGCTGACCCCACGGCCCGGTCGCGTCGTCGCCGACGTCCGGATCGACGCCCCACGCCCGCGCTCGATCGAGCTCCTCGACGAGGCCCTCGTCTCGCACGCCGCCGCCGAGATCCGCTCCCACCTCGAGCTCTCGGAGCATGTCGCATGACCCGCGATCTCGCGGCAGATCGCCGCCTCATCGTCCCAGAGGCGGCAGCGGTCGGCCGATCCGTTCTCGGGCTCGGTCCAGTGGTGCTGGCGTTCGCCGCCTTCATCCTGATCTGGAAGGTCGTGATCGCAATCGGTGGCCTACGCACCTTCATCCTGCCGTCGCCGGAGGAGGTCGCGATCGCGTTCGTGACCGCCTGGACCGACGGAACGATGGCGCCACATGCCTGGACGACGATTGTCGAGGTCGCCCTCGGGTTCTCGGTCGGGGCCGGTACGGGTCTCGTCGCGGGCTACGTCCTGGCCCGCTCGCGGCTCGTCGAGCGCCTCCTCTCGCCGTACCTCGTCGCCGCCCAGGCGATCCCGATCCTCGCACTCGCTCCGCTCCTCGCCCTGTGGTTCGGACCCGGCCTCCTCGCCAAGGTCATCATCTGTGGGTTGATCGTGTTCTTCCCCGTCGCGATCGCGACCATGGTCGGGATCCGCTCGGTCGACCGCGGCCTCCTCGAGCTCGCCCGATCCCTCCGGGCGACGCCGCGCCGGACGCTCACGACGATCGAGATCCCGGCGGCGCTGCCGTCGATCATGGGCGGGCTGCGGGTCGGGGTGACGCTCGCCGTCGTCGGCGCGATCGTCGGAGAATGGGCCGGCGCCGACCAGGGCCTGGGGCTCCTCGTCAACCTGGCTCGGGGCAGCCTGTTCGATTACCCGTTGATGTTCGCGACCCTGGCCACGATCGCGTTGCTCGGGATCGCCTGCTATGCCCTCGTCGTGCTCGTCGAGCGGCGCCTCGTCGGCGTCCGCTGAACGTGCCTCGCCCAACCCATCTTCAGGAGGATCCCGTGCCCGTATCGCGCTCCCGTTCCCGCTCGGCTCTCGCCCTCGGTCGGATCGCCACCGCGGGCCTGATGCTCGTCGTCGCGCTCGGCGCGGCCGGGTGCTCGTCGGTGGCCAGCTCCGGACCCTCGTCGGCCGCGCGCACGAAGCTGACGGTCGGGCTCGGCTACATCCCGAGCGTCCAGTTCGCCGCGTTCTATCGGGCCGACCAGGCCGATTACTACACGGCCGAAGGGCTCGACGTCACGTTCCAGAACGAGATCGACGCCAACCTCATCCCGAAAGTCGGGCAGGGGACCGTCGACATCGGCCTGGCCGACGGAACGAGCGTCATCCCGGCCGTCAGCCAGGGCGTGCCGATCCGCTATCTGGCGACGATCTATGGACAGTTCCCCTCGATCGTGTTCGCCAAGGCGAGCAGCGGCATCGTCGACGCGGACGGGCTGGTCGGCAAGAAGCTCGGGATCCCGGGCAAGTAC
>JACDAH010000542.1 GCA_013695505.1 Chloroflexota bacterium
GCCAGAACGTCTTGCGCGGCTTGACCCGGACCTTGGCGAACGTCGCCGCGCCCGGTTCGGCGACGACAGCCGGGGGGCGGATCTCGAACGTCAGCAGGCGGTCCGCGTCGACGGCCCTGAGCGTCGCGTTCAACGCGACGTTGCCGCGGTTGTCCACGGCCACGTCATGGGTCGCCCCGGTGCTCCCGCGCGAGCTGCGCGGGACGACCTCGGCCGAGACGTCCGTGAACGGCGCGACGACGACGACGCCCTCGTCGACGACCGATCCGGCGGGGTCCTCCTGCGAACCGGCCCGGAGCCCGAACGGCATCGCCCCGGCCGCGACCCGCGCAGACCGCGGCGGCGAGAAGGTGATCGTCGCCGAGCCTTCCGCCCCGGGGAACAGCGACAGCGTCGGCGGCTCGACCAGCGCCCAGCCGCGTGCATCGCCGAGGATCTCGATGCTGATCTGGTCGACGACCGTGCCCGAGTTCCTGACCCGCACGAGCGCGGTTGCCTGGCCGCCCGGCGTCACGGGCACCGTGCGCGGCTCGATGTCGACGACAGCACCCATTCGTTGGGCAGGATAGACGGATGCGCGGGCCGTCACCAGACCGGAACGACGCCCTTTCGGGCGGACCTCGCGGCTCGTTAAGTCCGTGTTCAGTCGCCGGATAGAGCCGTCCGGCAGTCTTGCGGGGCACCACTCTGGCGTCCGTCACTCGTCCCGGAGGTCTCCCGTGTACGCGACCGAAGCTGGCTCCCGGCTTCTCGTCTCCGTCGTCGCGGCGGATCCACTGTCGCGGGCCGGGGCGATCTCCCAGCTCCGGGCGGTGGCCGACGTGGTCCTGTCCGACGCCGAAGACCTGCCGCCGGGCGGGGTCGCCCTGGTGGTCGCGGACGATGTGGACCCGGAGACAGTCCAGACCATCCGTGGTCTCCGCCGCCGGGGCGTCGACCGGATCACCCTGCTGGTCGGGCGGCTCGATGACAAAGGCCTGCTCGCGGCGGTCGAAGCCGGCGTCGCCGGCGTGATCCGGCGGAGCGACGTGTCACCCCACACCCTGGTCTCGGCAATCCGGTCGGTGGCCTCCGGCGACGGGCTCCTCCCGCCGGACCTGCTCGGCCGGTTGCTCGACCAGGTGGGACAGCTCCAGCGCGAGGTCCTCGCCCCGCGCGGCCTGACGTTCTTCGGGCTGACCGAGCGCGAGATCGGGGTCCTCCGCCTGCTCGCGGACGGCCACGATACGGCCGAGGTGGGGCGACAGCTGTTCTACTCCGAGCGGACGGTCAAGAACATCGTCCACGATCTGACGAGCCGCCTCGAGCTGCGCAACCGGACCCACGCCGTGGCGTACGCGATCCGGCAGGGCCTGATCTGACCGATCACATTCGATCGGAAGGTCGACGATGCGGCCGCGAAGCGGGCAGATCGGGACGGCCGGCCTCGACCGGGGCGGCCTCCTCTCCTCAGAGGGGAGCGGACCTGCTCAGGGCGCGACGAAGCCCTTGAGGGCGGCCACGTACTGGTCCTCGGTCGGCGTGTTCAGGAAACGCGTGTCGCTTTCCTTGAAAGCTGCGATCATCGGGCACTCGGCGTCCGATGCTTCGAGCGTCTTGGGCTTGCCCACCGGCTGCCCGGTCGCTGCCGCGTACACGGTCATTTCGTAGGCCGTGTCGGTCAGCTCGAGGGTGGTCGTGGTGCCTCCGCCGGAGGGCGTGAAGTCGCACATGGTGCCGTTCGGCACGGCCTTCGTCCGGCGCGAGCATGCGATGAGCTGGAGAGCGGCAAACTCGCTGCTGTCCGCGTAGTTCGCGTCCTGGGTGATCGCCCACCCGGCCGGGAGCGTCACGCTGGCCTCGATCAGGCTCGGGGGCTCGCCATAGTCGTAGAACAGGGCCACGGGATGGATGCCCGGCGTGGCGTCGTACGCCGCCGTGCCACCGAAGCCGACCTGTGTCTCGCAGACGCGATCGAGGTCGCCCACGAAGGCCGGGAGCCCGGCCGCTGCGGTCTCGCCGGACGGCGCCGCGCTTCCCACGGAGGTCGCGGTGGACGTTGCGCTCGCAGCACCAGGGTTGCTGCCACCGCAGCCGGCCAGGACGAGGGTGACGAGGCAGAGTACGGCCAGGACGCCGGTAGCTCGCACAGCAGTACTCCCTTCGGGTGTCCGCCATCTCCACCTCGGGGCGGAGGCCGTGAGGATCTTGCTCGTCGGCCGGTTCGATGATAGGGGCCGGCTCGCCGCGGTGGAGGCCGACGTCGTCGGTGTCGTGCGCCGCAGCGACGCGGCGCCCAGCCGGGCCCGATCTAGCCCTCCTCGTTCTCCTCGACCACCTGGGCCCAGTAGCGAGAGCCGTTGTATGCCTGCACGAGCGCGGCGAGGAATTGGTCACCGTCGGACAGGTGCAGTTGGCGACCGTGTCCGTCGGGAATGCCTTCGGCGAGAAGCGATCGCATCCCATCGGCTCGCTCCGGCGCGAGGAGGTCGAACTCCGCCGGCTGGCCCGGCTCGCGGACATACACCCGCAACAGCCGTTGAACCGCGCCGTCTTCCGGCCTCCGCCGACGAAGCTCCACGACCTTCACTTCGGCGCTCCCTCCTTCTCGATCATGTCCTGGATCATGACGTCAAGGCGGTGGATCACGCCTGGGATCGCCTCATCGCCGACCAAAGGCCGGATCTTCTCGATGAATGCGTCCCGGTTCGCCCTCAACTCGTGCAACTTCGCCGCCAGCTTCGCGGGGTAGAACTCCGGCAGGCCTCGCGTCCAACCCTCGATGTCGGCGCGCTCCTTCGTGCTGGTGAACGAGAGAGCGTGGTCGATCGGCGTCAGCTTGAGGGATCCATCCGGCAGGAACTCATACAGGTAATTACCGAAGTTGCGCGCCCGATCCAGATTGTTGATGAGGTAGTCAAGAGCGTCGAGGCTGGTGATCGCCTGCCTGAACTGCTCGGACTCGACGAGCCGCTGGAACGCTGGCTTGTTCTCGTCGAACAGGTCCTGGAGGCTCTTCTTGGCGTGCCATTCCACGAGCACGACCTTCTCCTGGACGCCTCCCCGCGTGATCGTCGCGACCCTGACGTCTGGCGAATCGATCCCCAGAGCCTCCGTGGAGATCTTGGCGGCCAGCTCCCGAGGTCCCTGTTCACCTTCCCTGACGCCACGCTCCGCTGCCCGCTCGACATATTGCTCGCCGGAGAGCGGCTTCGCGAGCCACAGCTTGCCGTTCTCCGTCGTGTCGGTGACCAGATAGGACTCCGAAACGCCTACGTCCGGCTCGTCCCCGGTCGCCACGTAGCGTCCGACTTCTTCCGCTGGGAAGGCAACGGTCGGGCGCGAATCCGGCGGGTTCGGTTCGGCCGCGAGGTCGTGGCCCCTGTCGATCTGTCGTTTCTCCAACGGAACGAACAGGTCAATCGCAGGCTTCGCCGCGCGGGGAAGAGCCGTCGGAACTTCCGAGCCAGGCAACGAAGGCGCGGGCGTCGTCGTGTGACCCGCGATTGGACCAGCCGAACCTTCAGACTCTCCGGTGCGCGCGACCTCGGGCAGTGTCGCGGCGCCTTGTGCGACCGGCTTCGGGGCGACTTCGGCAGGTGCGGGCGCGGCCTCGGGCAGCGTCGCGGCGCCGGCGTCGACGGCTCGCACAGGGGACTCGGACGCCGGTGGAGCGGCCGGCTCGGCCACGTTTGCCCGAGGTTCGGCCGTCGGTGATGGCGCGTCAGCCCGGGCCGCCGGGGGCGTCGCGGACTTGGACGGGAACGCTTGCTCCTGAAGCTTTGGCAGGTATTTGCGGGTCACGTCGAGGAACATCTCGTAGCTCTGGCTCACGAACTCCGCCAGCCGCTGTTGCTCGTCGCCGCTGATCCGCTCGCGTGGCCCCATGCCAGAGCCCTCCGGGACGTCTGTGTAGCGAACACCGGCTTTGCTTGCCTTCCCGGTCAGGTCGCCGGTTGTCGGCTCCGCCGGGCGATCCGTTGCCGTCGCCTTGCGATCGGCGCGATATCCGAGCTCCGACCAGTTCTTCAGGTACGTGACCTGTGGATCGTGGAAACCCGCATCCTCCAGGAGCTGAGCCGTGCGATGCATCGCTTCCTCGACGACCTGAACCGTCCGGTTCATGTACTTGAGCAGTTCATAGCGGTGAACTGCCGCCGGCAGCCCACCCTTCGTGGCGGCGACGAGGTGCGTGATCATGGCCAGCTGCTCGCGGACCGCGCCGTAGTACTCGGTGGGATCGGTGAGCTTGTACGGGGAATCGGGCCGATCGAGGACGAACTTCTTGGCGGCCGCGGGGTCGATGTACGCGTCAGCCTCCATGGCATTCGCGAGCATCTGCTCGAGCGTGACGGCCTTGGCTGCGACTTCGCGAGCGGCCTCGGCCTTGAGACGCCCGGGCTCGTCGCCGGCATTCGTGGCCCGTGCCACCTCATCGGTTGCGTGCTTGAGCTTGACGCTCGCAGCATCTGCCGCCAGCAGCGCCCGATTCCGCTGAGCGATTCGATCGGCAGGGCGAAGCGCCGCGAGGCGCTTGACCTCGCCGACATCCACACCGGCTGGCAACGCATCAAGGAATGCCGCTCGCTTGTCCAGAGGCATGTCGCGGAGCTCGCGTCCCGATCGCAAGGTCTCGGCGCGGAGCGCGATGTCACGTCGCAACTCGGGTGACATGCGAACCGACTCCAGGGCGACCAGACGAGACGCGTCGACCATGAATCCGACCCGGTAGTGATCTCGCCAATCAGGCCCGTAGCGATCCCTCATGAAGCGCTCGGCGTCGATCAGCTTTTGCCCACCGTCCGCACCACTGAAGTTCACATCGACATCACTGATGGGCTCGACGCTCGCGCTACCGACGGGCTCGCCGGCGAAGTGCCTCAGCACCTCGATGACGTTTGTTCGATGGGCCAGTAGCTGGTCCATGATCGCCTCGCGCGCGGCAGGCGGGACGTCGGCCGCAAAGCCCGTGCCTTCCTGCAAGTGGCTCATGGTCTCCACCCAGTCGCCCCCGGCTGCGAGCGTCCGAAGCTCCTTCTGGTCGCCATGAACGAGCTTTCCCAACCGCGCGGGATCTTCGATGAGTCGCCCGGCGCGCGGCTGAGCCCTGGTCTCATCCGGTGGCTGATGACCGGGACGCACTGCGGTCCGATCGCCAACAGGTCGCTCAGGCCCTGGCTTGGGGCGGGCGCGCGTCGGGTCCGGCGCATCCGGCAGCCGCATGCTCGGGCGCGGCGCCTGCCGGGGTTGGTCGGTGGACGGTGTGGTGCCCGCCAACGGTGCGGGGTGGTCACCGGCCGGCTTCTCGAGCTCCCGGCCGACGGCCATGGGTTGAACGTCGGCGGGGGTTGGTCGCCGTTCAGGTGCAACCTGTCCGGTGTCGGGCGTCGCCGTTGTCGTGCCCGACGGTTGCTCGTCGACGCCCGTCCGGGGCAGGTCCGGCTCGCCGCCAGGGATGGGAATCCGGGCATCTCCGGAAGGGTCAGACGGCTTGGCGTCCTCGCGGGCACGCGCATGCTGCTCGCCGAGGTGCTGCACCAGCTTGTCGCGCACGCCGCGACCAAGGATCAGGGCGATCGCGGCCTTCTTCTCGGGTGCGCCCAGAGACTGATCGCTGATGACCTGATCGAGGTCGTGGAAGATCGTCGCGGGCATGAGGATCTCGTTCGCAACGTGACCACCTTTCGCCGTGAGATCGAGGATGTAGCCAGCCTTGGTCTTGGTCATCTTCTCGGCCAGGGTGCCGGCGCCCTCGAGAAACGGCGTCAGCAGTCCGACGAGATCGGCGAGCGTCTCGAAGTCAGCGTCCAGGCGATCATTGGCGGCGCGGTCGTAGAGGCGCATGCCGGACTGGACGGCGCCGGCGAGCGACGCAAACTTGGCAAGGGCCGCGCCCTCGGCGAACGGTGCGATGAGACCGGCGATCTCGATGAGGTTGTCCAGCCTGTGCTTCCATCGTTCCACGCGGCCGGGCTTCATCGGCATCGTGGCCGGGACATCCGGCTTGCCGCCGGCCGCTGGAATCGCGGGCAGATCGATCGCGATCGTCCCGCGGCCGTAAGCGGCCTTATCGGCAAACTCGGCAAATGCCTTGCGGATCGCCTCGGAGTGACCCGCGGGACCCTCAGAGCTCGAGGACCCTTCGTACTTCTCCTGTGTGGAGTGACTCGAGATGTCCATCAGAGTCCAGCGCGGGTTGCCCTCGGCCAGTCCCATCGGGTTGGTCGACCGCCCGAGAAGCATCTCCATCTTGACAATCGCGCCGTTCTCCTCGGACGCGAACGTGACGCGGGGCCGGACCTCGCTCCCGGACAGGAGCTGTTTGCCCCACTCCTGCGCGGTATGGACCTGCTTGTGCTTCTCGGCTTTGGCCTTGTTCAGGTCCGCCAGCCGGTTCTCCCACTCATACGACGCGTACAGGCCCTGGGCTTCGATCTCATGCGCGGCGACAAGCGCCTTGCCCGACAGTCCGGTGAGCCGATCCATGCCGAGTTGGTGGTTCCAGAGCATCCTCGCCAGAGCCGCGATCTGGTCATCCATGCCCGCTTCTTCGGCCGTCAGCTTCTGGGTCGTGCTCCGCGCCGCCGCCGTCTCCCTCAGCGAGAGGTGATGGCTCAGATCGTCGATCTTGGCCTTCGCTCCCGGGTCGTCGGGCTCGTCGGATAGCTTCTTCTGAGCTGCCGCGAGATCGCGCTTCAGGGTCGCGATCTCACGCTTCTCGGAGAGATTGACCTCCGTCGCGCGCTCGTCCACGTCGAGGACACGAACCGGGAAGACCCCGATGCTCGTGGCTCGTCGTTCACCGTGAGGCCCGATGCCCTCCGGATTCGCGAGGCAACGGACGACGTACTCGCCCGCCTTTCCAAACTTGATGGGCCGCCTGTTCTGGGGCTGCATCATCTTCGTGATGACGCTGCTGATGGTGGCCTTGGCGATGTCCCACCCAGCGCTCACGCCCTTCAGGGCGGTGGAGAAGCCGTCGGCTCGCGTCGCCCAGTTTTGCCCAGGCCCGAGCGGCGATCTCTCACCCGGAGCGTTCTCGTCCGCTTCGATGTCCTCGGCCGCGAGCTCTGTTGCTCGACCGGCGTCCTGAGGGATGCTCGTCAGCGGACCGACGGTCGCGACGTTGTCCTTGTTCTTGGCCGCTTCGCGGGCGCCGGCACGGGCGCCCTTGGCTTCCGCCCGATCGAACTTGAAGCTGCTGACATCGATCACCTCCCAGTGGAACGAATACTGCTGGGATCGGGCATAGACCTGGTTCACGATCCCGAAGCTGATCGCGTCCCAGTCGAGCATCATGTCGAAGTCGTGCTTCGCGCCGGAGACGGTTGTCGCCCAACCCAGCGGCGAGATCTCGGCACCCGATCCGCCCTGCATCTCGAGCTTCGATGGGTACGCCATGGACGTCGCGCCCAGGTGGGTGGCCTCGGCGAGGTCTTCCGGGTTCGGGAGGGCGCCGCCGGCGCCGCCCACGATCTCCGTCGAAACCGCGCCGTCGGCGAGCCGCTTGCCAGTCGAGACCTGTCGCGCGGCGGCCTCTTCGATCCGTAGCGCCAGGTCGCGGTCGTCCTCACCTTCCCGGAGCGGGACTGCTTCCGCGGATCCGTCCTTCCAGACGTTGACCACGGGCCCGCGCTTGCCGGTCCAGAGCGCGATCTTGTCCGGGTGCGCTCGGTCGTGGCGATCGACCCTGCCTTTGCCCCGGCCGGATGAGTTCGCCGACGCCCCGCCACCCGTTCCCGAAGGTCCAGTCCCGTGGCCTGCAAAGTCCTTCCCGCCGCCACCGGCGCCCTCGCCTCGGCGCCCGGCGCCGATCGCTTCGTCGGCGTCAGTGCCTGTTTCAAGAGGACCTGCGTCCCGCTCGAACTGGCGCTTGACCCGATCGACCTGGGGAGACGCCCAGGGATACGTGGCGGCGGGGGCTGGAACGTCCTCGGGCAGTGCGAGGGTGGGCGGTTCCGCGGGGTCCTTGCCCTTGCCCTTGAAACCGGGCTGCGGGCCACCATCCTCGGATGCCAGTGATGCCGGCGCGCTGATGACGACGAGAAGCTCGCCCGTCGCCGCCCCCGGTGGCATCTTGATGTCGGCCTCGATCGGCTTGAGGTTGAAGCCGAGGACCTTGTCGTTGTCCTGGTCGTCATCAACACTCGCGACGAAGCGAACGAACACCTGGAAGGCGCGACCAGATCGCGGCTCGACGACCAGTACGGCCGCCTGATCGGGATCGGCTTTGACCTCTCCGTGGTCGCCCGTGTAGGTCCCGGCCACGCGGGCGCGATACTTCGGATCTGGAAGGTCGTCGGGATGTGCGGGATCGAGCGGGGTGGACAGGTTGGTCTCGACGTCGGCAAGGCCGCCGCCCGCGGAGAAGTGGTAGATGGCATCTCGGGCGATCAGCAGGCCGCCGGAAACGCTCGCGTCCGTCACGTTCTCGGCGCCACTTGAATACCAGCTGAACCGGTCATGCTCTTTACGCATCCGATCGCTGTACTGGTCGATCGCCCGATCCACCTGCCGGAATAGCCCACCGACCTTGGCGACGATGGTTGGAAGGCTTCCTTCGGGGCGGAGAGGTGTCTCGCTGAATGGGGCCGGTCCGGCGGCCCTTCGGGGCCGTCGCCGTTTCGGAGGAGCTCCGACCGGCGCCCGCTGGAGGAGCGAGCTGACGGCGCCATTTCCCGCCGTCTCCTGGAGCGAAATGACCCGGCTCGGGTCGAGTTGTGTGGCGTGGCCGGCTTGAGCCAACGAGGGCCCGAGTCCGGAAGACACGGTCCCCTCCTCGATCCTCTGGCGCGCTGCCGGGCTGACCTCAGCTGGCTTCTCCGGGCCGGCTCGCTCGGCCATATCGGTCTGTTGCGCACTCATGCCCGTGGCTGGTCCGCGCCAGTCAACGTGAAGTAGGGCCCGAACTCAGCCTCGACCGTCAGGCGGCCGAGCTTCTGGTACTCGCGCTCGGTTCCGCGGATCAGGTCGGCCATCGAGACGGGGCGATCTCCTTCAGCCGCGAGGAACGCTGCGGACAGGGAGACATTCCTGATGTTGCCGCCGGAGAGCCGGAAACGCCTGGCCATGAACTCGAGGTCGAGGTCCGCGCGCTGCGGCAGGCTCTCCGGGAGATGCATCCGCCACAGCGACAACCTGTCTTCATCCTCCGGCACCGGGAAGTCCACGACGGCATCGATTCGGCGCGTGAACGCTTCGTCGATATTGGCCCGCATGTTCGTCGTCAGGACGGCGAGACCGTCGAACCTCTCCATGCGTTGAAGGAGATAGGCCACTTCGACATTCGCGTATCGGTCGCGTGCGTCACGGACCTCGGACCGCTTGCCGAAGATCGCGTCGGCTTCGTCAAACAACAGCACGCCGTTCACTCGGTCAGCCTCGGCGAAGATCCGGTCGAGGTTCTTCTCCGTCTCGCCGATGTACTTGTCGACAACCGTCGAGAGATCGATGACATAGAGATCGAGACCGAGTTCACCGGCGACGACCTCCGCCGCAAGTGTCTTTCCCGTCCCTGACTCGCCCGCAAAGAGCGCGGTGATTCCGCGGCCACGCGAGGCTCGACCTCCGATGCCCCACTCGTCGAGGACCCGCTCCCGTTGCCTGGCACGCGCGGTGAGCTCCCGGAGCTGTCCCCGAATGTCGCGCGGCAGGACAAGGTCGACCCAACTCGCGGTCGGCTCGATTCGACGTGCCAGGCGGTCGAGGCCGGCTGCGTTCTGGGCGCGAGCGCCCGCCTGGATGTCAGCCGGAACCAAGGCGCGCGCTTCGGCTCGTGCTCGAAGCGCTCCAGCTCGGGCCGCCCGCATCTGCTGCACGGGCGTCAATCGGAACGCGAGCGTCGAACGAACCAGGTCCAGATGATCGTTGTCGCGCTCGTTGCCGGGGAGATCGCCTTTGAGCGCGACGAGCCAATGGCCGATCCGTTCAGCCATTTCCGGCTGCTGCACGGTGAGGACGAGGGGGATCGCGCGCGACAACTCCGGATCCCAGGGACGATCGCCGAACAGCACAACGCGACACGGCGCCTCGGCCAGCATGGCCAACGCCTCGGAATGGAGCTCGGTTTGCGCCGGCAGTGGCCCCGCGACGAGGACCGCGCCCCGAAGACGCGCCTCGCGCACCACGGCGGCGACGACGTCGTGGCGTCCCAGAGCGGTGCCGGCGCGTTCGAGGTCGATCAGCAGCGCTTGCGCCCCGATCGCCGCGATGGAGCTCGAGGCCGCCGAGAGGCCCGCGGCCATCCCTCCCTCCCGGAGGTAGATCGGGCTGATCTCCTCGGCGAGAGCCCGCTCAAGTGCCTCCCATCGAGTGCTGGTCGATGGGACCTCCATGTGCACCAGGAACGGAGCCACCTGAGGATCTGGTGCGTCCTGACCAAGGAGGTGGTCGGCGACCCGATCCGGGACCCGAAGGGAGCGCGTCAGCAGGGGGCGGTCCGTGTCTTCGACAACGAGGAGGCCGCCGGCGACGAGTGCCCCCATCCGTGACAGCCGCGCTCGGGCATCGCCTCGGAACGGCGCCAGACCGCACAGCTCCAGGGCGAGTCCGATGCTCGCCCGGCGGCGACTCACGTCGTCATGGAGGTAGCCGTAGAGGGGTTCGAAGCGTTGGTCGATATCGGGCGCGAGCGCGACGAGGAGGATCTCGACGTCGACGGAATCGAGACCGAAGGCGGTTGCGAGCGTCCTGAGCCGAAGGACCTCGCCCGCCGCGGCCCGCGCATCCGCGGCCGAGTCGGTCTCGGCCCGGAGCAAGGCCGCGGCGTCTTCGAACAGCGGCCAGCGATCCTCAAGAATGCCCTCGATATTGGCTTCCGATACGTAGAGCCCGCGAAAGCGATCGTCGGGCTCAGGATCCGTGGACCGCCGCATCGCCACGACCGATCGGACCCGACTCTCGATGACCGCCAGACGGCCGAGCAGGTCCGTGAGGGAACGGTCGGTCTCGGGCTCGAGGGCGCCGTTGGACCCGTGCGATCCGCCGCGAACATCGGCGCCGCTCGTCACTGTCGAGGCAGGGAGCGAATCCGGATACGGCGTCCGGGGGCGGAAGCCGCGCCCGCGGTGAATGTCTCATCGGCCTGGTCCGGTTCGCCCGCCGTGGGCTCGGAGGCGCCCGTCGCGCGGGGTCGGGCCGACTTCTTCGAAGGAGCACCGTCCCCACCAGAACGCCCGATCGATCCGCCCCGTTCCCGCGGTTTGGCGGGCTCACTGGCGATGACTGCGAGTCGAGGCTGTTCGAGAACTGGCGGACCGGCATCGAGGCTCCGCGCGATGTCGAGCGGAGCCGTCACGACAAGATTGAGAGAGGGCTTGAGCTCGCCACCGACAGCGCGCCAGGTATCGGCAATGGAACGGTCGTCGGCTGGCGGGAGGGCCACGGTCAGGAGAACGGGAATTTCCTCGCCCTCGAGCGCCCCCTTGAGGAGCTCGGCCGGGAAATACTCGTGGCGCACGAAGCCCGAAAGCAGCGCGGACAGGAGGCGGTGCTCATCTTCGGGCCGGCTCGTCCAGGCGGTTACAAGGTATGAGAGGCGGTAGCGACGCGGCGGCAGCCTTCGCTCCATGACGCGGCCATCGCCGTTCCTGACCTCGACCCAGGCCGTATCGCGGCGGTCCAGGTCTTCCCGGATGTCGTAGAGATAGAGGTTGACAGCCGGCGCATTTCGTCGCGCCACCCAGTCCGTGGTCGGCGCGTCGAAGGCGACCTCGACCCCCGATCCGTTCAGCGCGTCGCGCGCCACCAGGGCACGCAGAGACTCGTCGACGTCATGGATCATCGCCCGCTCACTGTCCCCATGCGCGAGCGGGACGGCAATGGGGAGGCGGGCAGCCGTTCGGGAAGCCGGCGCTGCCCGAAGGGGCAATCCGGGCTGCCCCAAGGCCGGGCCGGGGGCACCTTGTCCGGCGCGTGCGGCGGTGTGAGCCTCGCTCCAACCCCTCAGCATCGGGAGAGCCGCGCATGCCGAACTATCTGTCACCCGGCGTCTACGTCGAAGAGGTCGAGGCCGGGTCGCGCCCCATCGAGGGCGTCGGCACCGCGGTCGCCGGCTTCGTCGGTCTGGCGGCTCGCGGGCCTGCCAATGCCCCGACCCTGGTCACGAACTGGGCCCAGTGCGTGAC
>JACDAH010000204.1 GCA_013695505.1 Chloroflexota bacterium
GCCGCGAGCTGATCCACAACTTCGGCTCCATACAACGCGAGCGCCTGTCGGGAGCAATGTTCCGGTGAGGAGCAATGTTCCCGTCAGGAGCATTTCCTGAACGAACGCCTCGTGGATCGTCGCCCAGATGGCGCGCCGTGTTGGCATTCGGTCACGTCCACGAGGCATTCATTCCGAAACCGCGCCTGACAGGAGCAATGCGCCTGACAGGAGCGCCGGGGTCAGGAGCGGGCCGCGGTAAGGAGCGATGCGCCTGACAGGAGCGATGCGCTTCACATGAGCGCGCCGCGGTCGGCGCCGCAGTCAGGAGCGCGCCGCGACAGGATCGCGCCGCGACAGGAGCCCGCCGCGGTCAGTAGCCCTCCGCGACCGCCTCGCCGGTGCGGTCCCGGAGGGATCGGTGGGGTTCGGGCCGCTTGCGGGCGGTCCGGCCGGGTGCGTCGTGGTCCGGAGGACGTTCTGGTACCCGTGCCCGGTGCGACCGGGACGATCGCGCTGCGGAAAGCACCACCGTCCTGGGGATACGGTCGGAAGCGCACCGGACTCCCCACCCGGCACTCGCACGAGACCGCATCGCTGATGACCGTCCACGTCGCCGCGCGTCGCCGCTCCCTTGACCTCTGGTCGATGCTGACCAACCCGCGGCGGCTGGTGGCCACGACCGCCGCGGCCTTCCTGCTGACCTCGCTCGGACTGCTCGCTGCGCCGCGCCCAACGTTGGCGTGGGACGCGAACAGCTTCAGCTCCTCATCCGAGTCGAAGCTCGTCAGCCTGACCAACCAGGCGCGTGCCGCGGCGGGGCTCAAGGCGCTCAAGGTCGACTCGAAGCTGACCGCGATCGCCCGCTGGCGCAGCAAGGACATGATCGCCCGCAACTACTTCAGCCACACGATCCTGGGCCACAACTACAACGTGTTCCACGTGCTCGACACGAAGGGCTACTGCTATCGGATCGCCGGCGAGAACATCGGCTGGAACAACTACCCAGACGACGTCGCGACGGCCACGATCCAGCGCCAGTTCATGAACTCGTCCGGCCATCGCGCGAACATCCTCGGCAGGGCGTGGGACGTGATCGGGATCGGGGCGTACAAGGGCCCGACCGGCAAGAAGATGTGGACGGTGATCTTCGCGGATCGCTGCGGTGGGACCACCTCGGCTCCGAAGCCGACCCCCAAGCCGACCCCCAAGCCCGCTCCGAAGGCGACTCCCAAACCACGACCGGCTGCGACGCCCAAGCCGACCCCCCGGCCGACCCCCAAGCCGACGCCCACACCCAGCCCGACGCCGACCCCGGCGCCCCAGCTGACGATCCCGCCGGAACCGACCGACGACGTCGGGCTCGGGTTGGGGCCAGGCGGCCAACACGACGATGTCGGCAACAGCGGGGAGAACGGCAACGGCGGGACCAGCGGCAATGGGACACCGCCCGGCCAGATCCGCGACGCCGCGCCAAACAGCACCGAGGGCAGCCTCCGGGTGACCGACCCGACGACCCCGCCGGGGCTGTTCGAGGCCGTGGTCGGCGGCGTAACCGGGTTCTACTTCGGGACCTGACCGCCGATCAGGGCGCCATGCCCGGCCGCTCGCCCCTCGCCGGCCCACCGGCGCGGGCTACACTCGCCGGCGATGGCCGCGATCCTCGAGGCGCACGATCTCGCAAAGCGCTACCGCCTCGGCGCCACCACGGTCGACGCCCTGCGGGGCGTCTCGCTGACCGTCGACGAGGGCGAGTTCGTCGCCCTGATGGGACCGTCGGGCTCGGGCAAGTCGACCCTCCTCCAACTCCTCGGCGGCCTCGACCGGCCGACCGCAGGCGAGGTCGTCCTCCAGGGCGAGACGATCAGCGAGCTCTCTGACGATGCCGCGACGAAGCTCCGTCGCGACCGGACCGGGTTCGTCTTCCAGTCGTTCAACCTGATCCCGCTTCTCGATGTCACCGAGAACGTGGCCTTGCCGTTCACGATCTCCGGCGCCGACACCGGCAAGGGAGAGATCGCCGAGCGGATCCGCGATGCGATCGCCATGGTCGACCTCGCCGGCAAGGAACATCACAAGCCTGATCAGCTGTCGGCCGGCGAGCAGCAGCGGGTCGCGATCGCGCGGGCCCTCGTCACCCGGCCGGCCCTTCTGTTCGCCGACGAGCCGACCGGTAACCTCGACAACACGACCGGCACCGAGATCCTGGAGGCCCTCTGGCG
>JACDAH010000206.1 GCA_013695505.1 Chloroflexota bacterium
GCCGCGAGCTCGAGGGCGAGCGGGAGACCGTCCAGGCGATGGCAGATTTCGACAATCGCGTCCGCGTCTGCCGGGTCAACGGATGTGAGTCGCCCGAGGTCCCGGGCGCGTCGCAGGAACACGGCGCTGGCGGGCGCGATCTCCACATCCGCCACCGACGCGGGCCCGGTCAGACGTTCGAGCTCGGCGACGTGCTCCCCTGCGAGCCCGAGCGGAACCCGGCTGGTCGTAAGGACCGTAGTCGTCGTCGCCCGTCGAAGGATCGCCCGGACGTCATCGCGCGCCCCCAGGACGTGCTCGAAGTTGTCGAGCACGACGAGGGTCGGGCGCTTGTCAAGGATCGCCGCAATCGCGTGGATGAGGTCACGATCCGCATCCTCGCTGGCTCCAAGGACCGAAGCCAGGGCTGCGGGAACAGCGTCCCTGCTCCAGATCGGTGCGAGATCGAGCACGACGCAAGCATCCCCGGATGCCAGGCGACGCGCCGCGATTTCCCGGGCGACTCGCGTCTTACCGATGCCCCCGAGCCCAACGATGCTGACGAGTTGGCCGGGCTCCAGCAGCGACGTGACCGTCTCGAGCGCGGACTCCCGGCCGAGGAGCGGCCCATGCTCGCGTTCCACAGCTGAAGCCATCAGTAGCTATCCCGCGATGTCCGTCGCCCCGTCGAGGCGACAATACACAATGGCGCATCCAGCGCCCATCTCGCGCTCCAGCGCCCATCTCGCGCTCAAGCGCGGTCGAAACCGATCGGGCATGGCTTGGCGTAATCGCTCCTGGGAGAGGAATAACCCGACAGCCCTCAGAGGAGATCGCCAGACCATGATGGGACGCACCCGACTCGCAGCCGCCGCGCTGCCGCTGATCCTGATCCTCGGCGCCTGCTCCGGCGGCGCCACTCCGTCGCCGTCGACCGCCGCCGCCCCCTCGACCGCCGCCGCCAGCCCGTCCGAAGCGGCGGCGAATCCGTCGGAATCCGCCTCGCCGTCCGACACCGCCGAGGCGTACCCGCTTGCGATCGCCGCAGGGTCCGGCTCGGTGACCAACTACCTGACCGGCGAGGACGGCAAGACCCTCTACACATTCAAGCCCGACGCGGCGGCCGCCGGCAAGAGCACGTGCAACGGCGACTGCGCCACCAGCTGGCCGCCGTATGAGGCGGATGAGCTCGACGAGGTCACGCCTGACGCCGGTGTCACGGGCGCCCTCAGCCTCATCACCCGCGACGACGGGACCAAGCAGCTCGCCTACAAGGGCGCGCCCCTGTATTACTTCGCCGGCGACAAGGCCGCGGGCGACACGACCGGCCAGGGCGTCGGCGGCAAGTGGTTCGTCGCCATCCCGTGAGCCCAGAACACGCGGGTCGGGTTCCGAACAGCCCGCCTCGGCGATCCGCTCAGCGGCGGCCCATCGTGGCCGCCGCTGCCGATTCCCGGACCGCGGCGATCGCGGCAGCGGTCCCGCCCGTCCAGGGTTGGCCGTGGCCCGGCAGGATCCAGCTGGCCTCGATCCCGGCCAGCCGGTCCAGTGAGGCGACGGCCTGCCCGGCGTCGGCGGTGAAAGCGGCAATCTGTGGACCCGTGACCCCGGTCGTCACCGCAACCGTCGCGAGCGCATCCCCGACGAACAACGCGCCGCGGTCCGGGACATGGAGCGCCGCGCTGCCGGGCGTGTGGCCGGGGACGAGGATCACGCGCGGTGAGCCGGGCACGTCGAGGGTCGCGCCGTCCCCGAAGGTCGCGACCTCGGTCAGACGGTCGATGCTCCAGCCACCCCGGCGCATCGCCAGGGCGATGAACCGGAGCAGCGGCAGGGGACGGACCGGACCTGTGCCCTTGGCCGGGTTCTTGACCTTGCCCCGGGCGAGGAGCGCGTCGGCCTCGTGGACGGAGACGGGTACTCCCCTCTCCTTCCGGGCGCGCTCGGCGAAGCCGAGATGGTCTGAATGGCCATGGGTCAGGACGACCGCCCGGATCTCCTCGAGGCGGCGACCCATGACCGCGAGCTCGGTCTGGAGCTCCGACCAGTACCCGGGAAAGCCGGCGTCGAT
>JACDAH010000026.1 GCA_013695505.1 Chloroflexota bacterium
GGCCTGCTCCTCGCGACCGCCGTCGCGGCCGCGGCCCGCTCCATCACCGGTTTCGCGCCCTCGATCGTGTCCGAGGTCACCGTCGCGATCCTGATCGGGCTCGTCATCGGCCGGATCCCGGCCGGCCGGAACGCAGTGCTCGCGCCGGGCCTCAAGCTCGCCGCCGAGCGCGTCCTCCGCCTCGGGATCATCCTCCTCGGCGCAAAGCTGAGCGTCCAGCAGATCGCCGGGATCGGCGGCCCGGCGGCGCTGATCATCGTCGTCACGATGGCCACGGCCCTGACGATCGTCCTCGTCCTGTCTCGCGCGGCCTCGGTCGACGGCCGGCTCGCGGTCCTCCTCGCGGTCGGTGCCGCGGTCTGCGGCAACACTGCGGTGGTCGCGACGTCGCCCGTCATCAACGCCCGGCCGCGGGACACGGCCTACGCCGTCGCGACCGTGACGCTGTTCGGCACGATCGCGGTGTTCGCCTATCCGTTGATCGGGCACTCCTTCCACTTCGGCGATGCTGTCTTCGGGCTGTGGGCCGGAATCGCGATCAACGACACGAGTCAGGTGGTCGCGGCGGGCTCGGCGTTCTCGCCTGGGGCGCTCCAGGTGGCGACTGTGGTCAAGCTCATCCGGAACGCGCTGATGGCGCCACTCCTGCTCGGGATCGCCTGGATCTGGAGCCGCCGGACGGGGGACGCCGGCGACGCGAGGGCGGGGCTCCGGCGCGCCGTTCCGCTGTTCGTTCTCGGATTCCTCGCCTTGTCCGGCCTGCGCAGCGCCGGACTGATCGACCCCGGCCTCGCGGCGACCTTCGAGACGATCGCGCGGAGCCTGATCCTGGTGGCGCTCGCCGCGGTCGGCCTCAATGTCAAGCTCGAGGAGCTCCGCTCGGTCGGGCCCAGGCCGCTTCTGATCGGGCTCGCGGCGGCGGTGGTGATCGGCGTCGCGACGATCCTCGCGATCACCGGCTTCGGGCTGGCGAACGGCCTCGTCGTGGCGTAAATCAGGCGGCCGGGCCCCGCGCGCCTGACGGGTCCGGCGCCTCCGACGACTCGGACCCACCGCGCCAGCCAAGCCGGGCGAAGGCGATCGCCCCACCGATCGACGTCACGACCAGGATCGAACCGTGGACGAGGATCGCGAGCGCGAGCGCAGAGGCCGGCTCGACGCCGACCGCCTTGGCGATCTCCTGGGCGGCCAGATCGAAGGTGCCGAGATTCGATGGGCCGGCGGGAACGGCGCTGGCCAGCGCGACGCCCGATGCGATCAGCGCCGCCTGGCCGATCGACAGCTGGACGCCGATTGCCTGCCCCACCGCCGCGAACGCGAGGACCGCCATCATCCATGACAGCCCGGTTGCGATGGCGGCCTCGCCGAGCGTGCGCGGCCGGGCGGCGACCGCCAGGCCGCCCTGGAGGCTGCGGGCGAGATCGATGATCCTGGGGTAGCGCTCGGCGATCGCCCGGATGCGATCGAGGCCGGGCAGCCGATGGGCGACGATCGCAAGCCCGAGCACGACGAGGAACGCAACCGCGACCGCGGCGCCCACGAAGACCGCGTTTGCGACGACGCCGCGGACGCTCAGGACAAAGAGGGCGACCGTCGCGATGCCGACGACCGCGACCAGATCCACGATGCGCTCCACGACGACCGTGCCGAGCGCCGACGCTCGGCTGATCCCCTCGCGATCACCCAGATAGTGGACCCGGACGAGCTCGCCGAGCCGGGCCGGCAGGACGTTGTTGGCGAGATAGCCGATCAGGAGGTAGCCGAGCATCGGCCGGTAGGCGACAACCGCGATGGGGCGGAGGAGGCGCTGCCAGCGGAACGCTCGAAAGACGAGATCGAGCGCCAGCAGCACGAAGCCGAACGCCACCCAGCGGAGATCGGCCGAGCGCAGGATGTCGCCGGTCTTGGCCAGGTCGGAGCCGCTCAGCACGAACCACAGCGCGGCGATCGAGATGACCGCGCCGACGAGGGCGCGGAGGATCGGCCCGGTGCGCATCGGTCGGCCGGCCGTGCCGGTCAGGCGTCCCGGCCCGGCGGCTGCGGTGAGCGGGCCGTGAGCTTGGCGCTCCGTCGCAGGCCGAGTCGGTGGAGCAGGTAGCGTGCGACGACCCGCAGGGTCGAGGTGCCATAGACGACGCTCCGTTTGAACCCGACCGAGCTCGCCTCGTTGAAGTAGCGCGTCGGGACGGCGATCTCGCCGATCCGGCGGCCCATGCCCGCCGCCACGACCTGGGCGATGAGCTCCTGGTCGAAGACGAAGTCGTTGCTGTTGAGCCCGTACGGGATGGTCTCGAGGAGTCGCCGGCTGTACGCCCGCAGGCCGGTGTGGTACTCGGACAGGCGGAGCCCGAACGCGAAGTTCTCGACGATCGTGAGAAAGCGGTTCGCGACGTATTTCCACTTCGGCATGCCGCCGGCGATCGGGTCGCCGAGGAAGCGGCTGCCGAGCATCAGGTGCTTCTCGCCGCTGACGATCGGCGCGATGAGCTCGGGGATCCGGGTCGCGTCGTATTGGTAGTCGGGGTGGAGCATGACCACCACCTCGGCACCCTGGGCGAGAGCCGCCTCGTAGCAGGTCTTCTGGTTGCCGCCGTAGCCCAGGTTCTGCTGGTGGATGATCACGGCGAGCCCGAGCTGGCGGGCGACTTCGACGGTCTCGTCCTTCGACACGTCGTCGACGAGGATGATGCCGTCGATGATGTGGTGGGGGATGTCGGCATACGTCCGCTCGAGCGTCCTCGCAGCGTTGTAGGCGGGCATCACGATCACGACCTTCGGCCGCGGGCGGGGGCCGGCGTCGGGCGGGGCGGATCCGGCGTCGCCGGCGGGGGCGACGTCGCTTGGGCGGTCCACGAGGCGGAAGCCTACTCGATCCGGATCGATCAGACGGCCATGGGGCGATGCGTCAGCGCGCGTGTCCGCCGATTCTTGTCCGGTGCTCGCACCGCGGTCTTCGTCACCACTGCCGCCGGCACGTCATCGCTCCGGGGACACTCACGGGATCGCCGAGATACCGTGCAAAGCGGCGATCCTCGGCGGACCGGAACCTGCCGCGACAGCCTGCCCGGTGGCCCGGCGACAATAGTGCGCCAGCCCGCCCGCGCCTCGTCATCGGCCCGACACAGGTCCTGACCGTTGATGTGCAACGATGTCGCTCGCTCAGCAGCCTCGGAGACACGATGTTCGAACGCCTCTTCGGCGGCCGGGAGATGGATCCCGCTACCGCCCAGCGCATCCCGCCCGGCCAGTACAAGACCGACAAGTTCCCGGTCCTCCATTACGGATCGGTGCCCCGGACCGACCTCGCCACGTGGGACTTCAAGGTCTACGGCGAGGTCGATAGCCCATTCACGTTGACCTGGGACCAGTTCAAGGCGCTCCCGCGCAAGACGATCCACACCGACATCCACTGCGTGACCCGCTGGACCAAGCTGGACACCGACTGGGAGGGCGTCCCGATCCAGGAGATCCTCCGCCTTGCCCAGGTCCGGCCGTCCGCCACGCACGCCGTCTCCCACGCCGAACAGGGCTACACGGCCAACGTCCCGCTGGGAGTTCTCGACGACGACGACGTGATCCTTGCCGACACGTTCGGCGGCGAGCCGCTCGAGCTCGAGCACGGTTACCCGCTCCGGCTCGTGATCCCGAAGAAGTACTTCTGGAAGAGCTCGAAGTGGATCCGCGGCCTCGAGTTCCTCGATCACGACCAGCTCGGCTTCTGGGAGCGCTACGGCTACAACAACGACGCCGATCCGTGGAAGGAAGAGCGCTTCAGCGAGTAGGCCGCGATCGGGCCGCGTCAGTCTGCCCGCAGCGCGTAGACCCGGGCCTGCTTGAGGTCGAGATCCTCGAGCTCGGTCGTCGTCCGGACCGCGTACGCGGCCAGCTCGACGAGGGCATGGGTCGGGAGATAGCGCCGGCCCGGGTCGCCGACGAGGACGTCGATCCCGCGATCCCGGGCGCGACGCAGCCACGGCAGCACACGCTCGGCCAGCCGTGCCTCGTACGACCAGTCGCCCGCCAGGATCACGTCGACGTCGGGCGGATCCTCTTCGAGGAGGTCGCGCTGGACCGCCGCCGGTCGCCGACCGTGCGCCCGGCCGTTGAGCCCGATCGCAGCCGCGGCGAACGGGTCGATGTCCACGGCGGTCGCCGCGGTCGCTCCGGCTCGTGAT
>JACDAH010000030.1 GCA_013695505.1 Chloroflexota bacterium
GGGGCGGCGGTTCGGCTTGTCCGCCGACCGCCGATCCCGTGCCCGGCGTCGCAGCGATGGGCTGGTTCGCATTCGCGCCGGTCGGCCATGAGACAATCGGGCGCATGGGTCACAGGGATCGGTTCGAGGAGCTCGCCGGGAGCGTTGGCGGCTTCTACCGCAGCTGGGTCATCTACCTCGGCCTCGAGCTCGGCCTGTTCGCGACGATCCGCGCGGCCGGGTCCGAAGGGCTGACGATGGCCGACCTGGCGACGGCCACCGACTGTCGACTCGAACCGCTTGCCGTCTGGTTGCGGGCCGCCCAGGCCGGCGACCTCGTCGACCTGATCGACGGTCGGGCAGTCGTCGCCGACGATGTCGCGTCGATCCTGCTCGACGACACCCATCCCGAATATCTCGGCGGCCAGTTCGTCGTGGCGGTGGTCTCGAGCCTCGACTATGCCGGGCTCGCGGAGTTCTTCCGAACCGGCCGGATGATCGAGGAGCGGCCACCGCGCTTCCATCGGGCGATCGAGGCGGTCACGGCCCAGGACATCGCGGTGTTCTTCCAGGAAGGCCTGGCCGAGCTGCCGGACCTGGCCGCGAGCCTGACCCGCGGCGGTCGTGTCCTCGATGTCGCGTGCGGCGGCGGCAAGTGGCTCATCGCGATCGCCCAGCGGTTCCCGGAGACGACCCTCGTCGGCGTCGAGTTCGAGCCTGATTCGGTGGCCCGCGCGATGCGCCATGTGACCGAGGCGGGGCTCGGCGACCGGGTCCGCGTCGACGCCCGGCCGATCACCGACATGTCATTCCGCGAGGAGTTCGACCTCGTCTACCTTCAGGACGCCCTCCACGAGCTGCCCGATCCGGTCGCTTCCCTCAAGGCCAGCTGGCGCGCGGTCGCTCCGGGCGGCCGGCTTGTCGTGCTCGAGTGGTGCCTGCCCGGCGACGGCGAAGACGCGCACTCGCTCCAGGCGGAGCTGCTCTGGGGCATCCAGATCGACGAGCTTTACCAGGGGACGCGGATGTACGACCACGCCGGCTACGACGAGCTGTACGTCGCCGCCGACGTTCCCCGGCCGGCGGTCGTCGAGCTCCTCTCGGGCGCCTCCCTCTTCGTGGTCCAACGCCCCGACTGACCGAAGCCGTCGGTTCGGTTGGTCTGATCGCGGCTTACTGGACCACCACGGTGAAGTCCTTCATCTGGGTCGGGTGGATCTTGCAGTGGTAGGTGTACGTCCCGGCTGCGGTGAACGTCAGCATTCCGGTGGAACCGGTTGCAATCGAATCGGTGTCACAGCTGCCGTCGTCAATCGTCGCGCTGTGCGGCGCGCTGTCCTCGTTCTTCCAGGCAACGATGTCGCCGACCTTGGCCTGGACCGGCTGTGGGTTGTACTTGAAGTCCTTGATCGCGACGTTGACGGTCGCGGTCGAGCCCGCGGGGGCAACCGAACAGGCACCGGCCGTCGCTGCGCTGGCACCGGCGCCGGCACTGGCGCCTCCACCGGCGCCGCCACCCGCGCCGCTCGAGGTCGGGGATGAGGGGTTGAGCGCAGCGCTCGACGCCGGTGACGGAGTTGCGGTGCCGCCGCATGCGGCGAGGCCGGCGAGTGCGAAGACCGCCAGCAGGGACAGGGCGAGGTGACGCATGGTGAGTCCTCCGTGGGCACGGACCGGCAGGTACAGCGCCGATCACAGGGGCCGATGGTCCACGGTACGCCCAACCGCGCGTCGGCGGTTTCAGCCGAGGACGCGAGGGGCGCGCTGCCGCTCGTCGCCAGGCAGGTATGGTTCGGCTGATGGGCGCCCCGATCCCCGTCGCGCAGCCGTCCGGCGTCGGTCGGCCGGCGGACCTCACCCCTGACGACGCTCGATGGCTGGCCTGGCACGAGGCCTGCTCGCATGCGCTTCTCGGCCGCGAGGTCCGCGACCTGGGGGACGCCTGGCTCCTCCACGACCCGACCGACCGCGAGCCGTTCTGGAACCGGATCGCCGGGATCGCCTGGCCGGCGGAGCCCGGCGCCTTCGATCGGCGGCTGACCGAGATGCTCGCCCTGTTCGCCGGACTCGACCGGATCCCGCACATCTGGCCGATGCCCGGTTTCGACACTCCGTCCGACCTGACCGCCCGGCTGCTCGCAAACGGCTTCGAGGATCACGGAGGCGGGATGCTGATGGCGCTTGACGCGCCTCGGGCCGATGCGACTCCGCACCGGGCTACCGCGGCCGAGGCGGCGGCGTCGGATCGGCCAGACCGTGGCGGCTCGCCGGCGGATCGGCCAGACCGTGGCGGCTCGCCGACGGGTGTCAGGATCGAGCGCCTCCATCTGCTCACCGGCGACGCGGCGATCGCGGCCGCCCGGGCCATCGCGGCGGTCCTCGTGGCCTCCTTCGCTGTCGAGCCGGAGCGCCGGGTGGCGATCGAGCTCGAGGCCGTCCAGGGCCTGGCAACGGAGGCCTATCACGCGATCCTCGTTCGGGTCGACGGGATGCCGGCCGCGGTCGCCCGGCGGACCACGTTCGCCGGCGCGAGCTACCTGTCCTCGATCGGGACCGATCCCGGGTTCCGTGGACGCGGCCTCGGCCGACTCGTGACCTCCGCGGCCGTCGTCGATGCCCGTGCCGCGGGCAGTCGCTGGACGTACCTGGGGGTCTTCGAGGAGAACGCCGTGGCGCGGTCGCTGTACGAGTCACTCGGCTTCGTCATGATCGGCGGTGTGGCGCCAGACCTGCTGTTGCGGCCTTGACGTGGCGCCGCCGTGACGTGGCGCCGCCGTGACGTGCCGCCGCCCGGGACCATCGCCGAGATCCATGCCACGGTCGATCTCGAGCGGACACTCACCGATCTCGGCCTGGCCGCCCCGGACGCGAGCGCGTTCGTGACGGACGACCTCCTCGGTGCCCGCATTCTCGTCGTGGAGAGGCCCGCCGGCCCGCCGCTCGCGCTCGCCGAGCCATCGACCGAGGGCCGGCTCGCCGCCACGCTCGCGCGCCACGGCGAAGGACCCGCAGGCTGGTACGTCCGGACGTGGGCGCCGCTCGCCGAGCTCCGGCATCAGGCCCGGACGGGGGGACTCGCGGTCAGCCGGACGGGGGACGGGCCCTTCGGCCGCCAGGTGCTGGCCCTCGACGGCATCCCGTTCGGGCGGCATCTGATCCTCGTCGAGGTCCCGGATGTCCGGGAGGTCCCGGAGCTCCCGGAGGTCCCGGCGGTACCATCGCCACCATGACCGATCGCCAGCCCGTCACTCTTCGTCCCGCCGCCAAGGAAGACGTCGAGCGCATCGCGGCCTTGTTCACCGACGAGGGCTACCCGTCCGGCCCGACCGACATCGTCGAGCGGCTCGCCCGGTTCGATTCGGACTTCTCGCGGGTGATCGTGGCCGACATTGGCGGTGTCGTCCTGGGCTTCGTCGCGGTCCACGCCCTGCCGCGGTTCGAGCATTCCGATCGGATCATCAGGATCATGGCCCTGGTCGTCGATCCCGGCGAGCGCGGCCGCGGGATCGGCGGACTCCTGATCGAGGAGGCCGAGCGGCTCGGGCGCGAGCTCGGGGCCGCATTCGCCGAGATCACCGCGGGCCATCACCGGCCGGACGCTCGCCGCCTCTACGAGGAGCTCGGCTACGACGCGTCCGTCGCGGCCTATCTCCGCAAGCGGCTCTGAGCCCAGGGCCGCGACCGCCTGACCGCCGGACCGCCTGACGGCAATCGGCCGCCCGACTCCGACGACCACGCGACCTCCACGCCACCGACGGACCCGACCTTGGCCCTCTTCCCCCGCCTTCGCCTCCGAGATCCCGCGATCGATCTGGTCGATCTGCCATGGGAGCAGCCCCTCGACGAATGGTCGAGCGACCGGCTGTCCTTCCGCCACGTGCCCGTCGGCCCGTCCCGCCATCTCGTCCGGTTCCTCGTCTCGAGCGGGATCCTGTACGCCTTGAAGGAGTTGCCGCTCGACGTCGCGCGTGCCGAGTACGGCGTCCTCCTCCACCTGGAGAACCTCGGGCTGCCGACGGTCGAGGCCGCCGGGGTCGCCGAGGCGCCGGCTCGCGACAGCGCGATCCTGGTCACGAAGTTCCTGCCGCACTCGCTCCAGTACCGGCGGCTGATGATGCGGCTGCCGCCCGGCTCCGGCTCGTACCGCGAGCGACTCCTCGACGCGATGGCGTTCCTGCTCGTGGACCTCCACCGAAGCGGCGTGTTCTGGGGCGACTGTTCGCTCGCGAACACCCTGTTCCGGCGCGACGGCGACCGGATCCAGGCCTATCTCGTCGATGCCGAGACCAGCGAGGTGTTCCCGTCACTGTCGGATGGCCAGCGCCAGTACGACCTCGAGATCCTGATCGAGAACGTGGCGTTCGGACTGGCCGACCTCGGGGCGATGCAGGGCTGGGGCGAGGAGAACGAGGACGACTCGATCTCGACCCGAACGCCGCCGACGGTCGCGTCCGGCTCCGGATGAGCGTCACGACCCGCCGCTACCACGCCCGCCATCTCGAGCGGAAGACACGGATCCGGGCGCTCGAGGGCCAGGCGCGGCTCCTTCTCAATGACCTCAACGAGTACGGGACGTGGCTGGAGTGGAGCGAGAGCCGGCCTATCGGGGGCGAGGAGGTTGTCGAGCGCTGGCTCGGCGAGGTCTACCGCCCGACGCTCGCCCGGATCGGCGCGGCGGTCGGCCCGAACCGGGACCGCGTCCAGGCGTACTGCGATGTCCTCGAGGAAAAGTGGTTCCTGTCCGAGCAGGCCGGCCGTGACATCGGCCTTGCGACCGCGATCGACTCCTACCTTGCCCTGGGTGCCCCGGCGCCCGAGGTGCCGGCGAAGGACGACGACGCGACGGCCCCGCTCGATCGGCTCGATCTCGAGCACGAGCTCGACCTGCTCGACATCGACCCCGACGAGCTCGATCCGATCGGGCCGGAAGGGGCTGCCGGGGCTGACGGGGCTGACGTCGCCGCGGCCGATCCCGGCGAAGAGCCCGCGGATCGCGCCATGGACGACGAGGACGGCACGACCCTGGCGTGGATGGCACCATCCCACCGGTGACGACGACATCGACGGCCGCGGACCCCGTCATCCGCGTCTCCGGCCTGCACAAGCACTACGGCGAGACGCGCGCCGTCGACGGGGTCAGCTTCGAGGTCCCCGCGGGAACCGTGTTCGGATTGCTCGGGCCTAACGGCGCGGGCAAGACGACGACCGTCGAAGTGCTCGAGGGCCTGCGCACGCCTGACGCGGGCGAGGTCCGGGTCCTCGGGATCGACACAGTCCACCACCCCGACGATCTGAAGGCCCGGATCGGCGTGTCGCTCCAGACTGCGGCGCTCTACCCGAGGCTGACGGTCGTGGAGGTCCTCGACCTGTTCCGGAGCTTCTATCCCCGGAGCCGCCCGAGCGACGAGCTCGTCGAGCTGATGGATCTCGGCGAGAAGCGGGCAACCCGGACCCAGGACCTGTCGGGCGGCCAGCGCCAGCGGCTGTCGGTCGCACTCGCCCTCGTCAACGACCCGGAGCTGGTGTTCCTCGACGAGCCGACGACCGGCATGGACCCGGCCGCCCGCCGGGCCCTTTGGGCGGTGGTGCTCGGCCTCAAGGCCGAGGGCCGAACGGTCCTCCTCACGACTCACTACATGGAAGAGGCGGAGGTGCTCTGCGACCGCCTCGCGATCATGGACCACGGCCACATCCTCGAGGAGGGGACGGTCAAGGAGCTGATCAGCCGACGGTTCCAGGAGCGAGCCGTCCGGTTCGACCGGATCGAGGCGCTCGGGGACGAACAGCTCACGGCGATGCCGGGCGTGTCATCGGTCAAGCACGAGAACGGCGAGGTGCTCGTCTACACGCGCGATGTTGCGGCGACGATCGGCGCCGTGCTCGCCGCGGCCGAGGGCCTCGGCGTCGAGCCGGAAAACCTGGGCGTCCGCCGGGCAACCCTCGAGGACGTCTTCCTCGATCTGACCGGCCGGGCGCTGCGGGATTAGGGGACTGATCGATGGACGCGCTCCTGCGGCTGACGTTGGCCAACATCAAGAGCTTCACACGGGACCGCTCGGCACTCTTCTGGACGCTCGCGTTTCCGTTGATCTTTGTCGTCCCCTTCGGGTCGATCTTCTCGGGCCGCAACAACCAGCGCACGATCGGCTTCGCCGACGTCGACGGGACGCCGGCCTCGGCCCAGCTGAAGACCGCGTTCGGGGCAGTTGATGGGGTCCATCTGGTCGACGGCAGCGAGGCCGACCTCGTCGCCCGAATGAAGAAGGGCGAGGTCACGGCCGTCATCATCGTGCCGAAGGGCTACGGCGACACCGTCGCGGCCAAGGCGGGGCCGGCCAGCGTCACGGTGTACACCGACCCCAGCCAGGGCTCGGCCGACGGCGCGACCCGCCAGCTCGTCGGGTTCGTGCTGTAGGGCGTCAACCAGGCCGCAACCGGACAGCCGCCCGCGGTGGCGCCGGGATTCCAGTCAGTCCAGACCGCCGACCTGTCGTTCATCTCGTACCTGGTGCCGTCGATCCTCGGCATGTCGCTCATGCAGCTCGGGGTGTTCGCGGCCATCCCGCTCGTCGCGGATCGCCAGAAGCTGATTCTCAAGCGGCTTCAGGCAACGCCGCTCCGGCGCTGGCAGCTCGTCGGGAGCAACGTCCTGATGCGGCTCCTGATCGCGATCGTCCAGACCGTGATCATCGTCGGCGTCGGGTCGGCGTTCTACAAGGTCGAGATCGCCGGGTCGTGGCTCCTGATCGCGGCGCTGATCCTGCTCGGATCGCTGGCGTTCATCGCCCTCGGCTACGTGATCGCCTCATTCGCCACGACCGAGGACGCCGCCAACGGGATGACGAGCGCGGTCCAATTTCCCTTGATGTTCCTGTCCGGGACGTTCTTTCCGATCGACGCGATGCCGGATGCGCTCAAGACCGTCGCTCGGGCCCTGCCCCTGACGTATCTCGGGGACGGGCTGCGCCAGGTCATGGTGGACGGGACGCCGTTCGCGCCGCTCTGGGTCTGCTTCGCGTTCCTCGCCATCTGGCTAATCGTGTGCTTCGGGATCGCGGCGCGCTTCTTCAAGTGGCAGTAGGCGCACCGGCCGCGCCCCGGACGTCACTCCACGAGCGCGTCCTCGTTGGC
>JACDAH010000058.1 GCA_013695505.1 Chloroflexota bacterium
GCTCGATTCCGCGCGGCTCCGGGCGGCCTACGAGCGCGGGCTCGATCCCGCGCGCTCCACGTTCGTCGTGGGCGGCGACCTGTCCGGGATCGATCTGCCCGCGATCGCCGAGCGACTCCTCGGCGGCTGGGGTTCGGGCTACGGCGCCGGTCAGAGCGGGTCGATCGTCGCCGAGGGCGCCGTCCGGGAGCGGTTCGTCAGGATCATCCATCGGCCGGGCTCGGTCCAGACCGAGATCCGGATCGGCCATGTCGGCCTGGCCCGGCGCATTCCGGACTTCCATGCGCTGTCGGTCATGGGCGCGATCCTGGGCGGCCTCTTCAACTCCCGGCTGAACGCCAAGCTCCGCGAGGAGAAGGGCTACACGTACGGCGCCGGCGCCGGGTTCGACCTGCGCCGGGCGGCCGGCCCCTTCGCCGCCCGCGCAGCGGTCAACACCGAGGTCACGGTCGCTGCGATCGCCGACATGCTCGCCGAGCTCGACCGGATGCGGGACACGGATGTGACCGACGCGGAGCTGACGGCCGCCCGCGACTACCTGGTTGGCGTGTTCCCGCTCCGATTCGAGACTCCAGGTCCGGTCGTCGGCGCCCTGGCCGGTCTCGCGGTCCACGACCTGCCCGACGACGAGCTGACCCGTTACCGACCGGCGATCGAAGCTGTTACTGTCGAGGCGGTCCGGGCCGCGGCCGGTCACATCCGCCCGAACCAGGCGGCGATCGTCCTCGTCGGCGACGCCGACGCGTTCGGCGCCGAGCTCGAGGCCGCGGGCTTCGGATCGATCACGATCGATCGCGACCGGGGCCCGCAGGACGAAGGACGCTCGGCCGAGGACGAGGAGCATCTCCGGGCCGTGGACGAGGGTCCCACCGGTCCGACCGAGGGCGGCGAGGATCCCCCTCCGGTGGCGTCCGATGGCGAGGCGTCCCGGGACTGAACTTTTGCGCCACGACGCGCTGCGAAGGCGGCCTCTCGCGCCCCCGTCGTACTCGTGGGCCGCGGCCGAACACCCGACATGGATCAGCCCCAACGCGACGTCGGGGCTTGAGGGATCCGCTGGGCGCGTCAGTCGGTGATGAGAGTCGTCCCGACACCGCGACGGCCAATCGAAAACGTGGGTGCGTCCCCGCGTCTCCAAAACAGGGCCATTGGATCAACGGTGACGAGCGCCGCGATGGCAAAGGCGATGACGGGACCCGCGATGCGCGTCACGCCGATCACGGACCAGGCGATCTCGTAGCCGAACCACGCGGCGGCGAACCAGAGGAATGCGGCAATGGCGCGCTTTTGCATATCGCGAATGGTGGCCGGGTGAGGACCGCATTGGCATCACCCGGAAGTCCCGTTCGGGGACACGTTTTGGTCGCCGATCCGGCTACCGAACCAGACCCTTCTGATCGAGCCGATAGAGCTCGCGGGGATCGTATGGCATCGTCAACGTGGCGCCGCCGGTGATGTTGAACTGCCAGGCGATAATCTGGATCGACGCCACTCCGGTGCCACTCGAGCCGCCGGTCAGCGTCACCAGGGCCTTCGGCGCATACACGGTGCCCGCGATCGTGAGGTTGGTCTGTCCACCGAGCGTGACCGGCTGAGTGCTTCCGCTGGCGGTCCCGTCCTGCCAGATGAGAATCCCCCGAAATGGGCCGGTGTCGATCCCCTTGACGGACAAGGTGCTGCTCGCTGTGAAGTCGACGCTCTGCTGGCAGGCGTATTGCGGCCCGCCGGGACAGGAGTAGCTGGGATTGTCAGTATTGAAGATCATGATCGGTGCGATCGCTCCGGTGGCCGACGACACGGACGTGATCGAGCCGCCGGCGCTCAGCTTGATCCCGCCGCCGGCGATGATGTAGACGCCGGGCTGCAGATGCAGGGTCACGCTGTTGCGGATGTCCCAGCCCCCGTAATACACGCCCGGTGCGAGATCGTAGGTCCCGGCGGAGTTGAATCGGCAAATTCCCTGCGAGTTGGCGCCTGTCGGGGTCGTCGTCACACCGAGACACGAACCTGCCGGGTAGTCGGCGATTTCCGGCTCCGGAATGGAGGCGAGCGGATCGCCGATCACGACGGCATCTTCCGTCAGCGGTGAATTGAACGTGTTGTTGTTGGCGCGGGTACACGTGCCGTGCGTGAAGACGTGAGGCGCGGTGAGATTTGACCCTGAACCGTCGATCTTGAGCGCTGCCTGACCCTCGCCGTTGCCGCAGGCGTTGTTCAGGTTCACGGGATTGCCGCACGATGAGTTGACGTGGACATAGCCGCCCTCAAACGGCAGACCCGTGGCGGGGTTCGTTGCCGCCGTGATCGTCACGTTGGCCCCGCCCGAGACACTCGCCGTCGCACAGGTGTTCGTGTTGTCGAGCGCGATCAGTGAGTTCGAGTTCGAGTCGCCGCTGCTGAACGCAGCCACTGCCGACGTTGCCACGTCAAAACTGGTGATCCCCACCGCGCTCGCGAGGAAGCTCCGATGCGGGCGTCTGAGGATCACCTCCACCATGTCCATCCGACCTTGAAGGTTTCCGGCAGACGCCGACGGTGGGTGGTTCACGGTGAGGACGGCGCCGTTGTCATCGTTGGCCGCGATGCATGCCGCAGTGCTGCTCGGGCCGCCGAAGAAGCCGTTCTGATGCGCGTAGAAGCAAGCGGCGTTGACCATATCGGCGTTCGTGCCCCCCGCCGCCCGGATGTAGCGGGCGGCGGCGATAGCGCCGGGATCGGACGCGTTCTGTTCCTGTCGTCGGATCATGAACACAAATCCGAGGTCCACCACGAGCGCCCCGATCGCGAGAAGCACAACGAGCGCTCCGGCGAAGATCACGAGGACCTGACCTCGGTCGGGACGAGCGCGGATTCGGACGCGAGACATGCCGTTGAACCTCACTGCTGGCGTTGCATGGCTTCGGTGACGACCGCCCTGAGCGTGATGCGGGCGGGAATGAACAGGAAGCCGGACATCGGCGGTGTCCATTCGTAACAGGCGAAGACAGTCACGGTCGTCGCGTACTGCTGTTGCGGCGCCGCGGTCTGGCCCGGGGCCGGGGTAGCGCTCGTACGGAACGCCGCCGTAGAACTGGCCTTGTCATCACCATCTGCCTTGTATGGAGAGCTTGGGCCGATCGTCGACGGCGGTGGACACGGGATGGAATCGGAGCTTGTCCGGGGATTGACCCGGTTCATCGTGCAGTCCGCGAACGTGGCACCCGGGCCCGGCAAGGCATCTGCGTTGGCGGGCGATGAGCTGTCGATCAATCCCGACCAGCACGCGGCGAGCCCGACCGCGCTTGACGGCATCCCCCAGATATTCCTCCGGGCCGTCGCCGTCATCTTCGGCCACCCGTCCTCCGGCGCGTCACAGTTTCGGGTGTACGAGTCGTACCGGAGCGACTGGACTGGATCAACCCGCGACACGGTCGGGCATTGGGCGCTCGCGCTGTGCGTCGCGGCGTAGCGGGCCGCCTCGCGGGCCGCACTCTCGAGCTGTTGGTTGTAGAAGACGTAGAGCCCGAAGACGATGATCGACATCAGAACGAGGAGGAAGAGTGGGGCGACGAGGGCGAACTCAACGAGCGCCTGGCCGCGTTTGCTGCGCAGGATCGGTCGTCCAATCCGGACCCGGATCATCCGCAGGGCTCGCTCTGAAGGACGAAATAGCAGGGTACGGCGAACGCCCGCGTCCGCTGGAGCCAGAACGTTCCCAAGGATACGAGGGGCGCGTCCACTAGTGACGTGAACCGATAGCAGGTCCGAACCTCGACCCAACGTTCGGTCGATCCTGCCCGGGTGTTGGACATCGCCCCATTCACCTCGGTGCATTCGCTCGGAATTGGCGATCCCCAGACGTCGCCGCCGCAAGCCGGATCGACTCCGTCGTGAACACACACCCGGACCAGAGGCATCCCCGGACAGGAGCCAGTGCCCGGGTCATAGTTGGTGTTCGGGAGTTCCCGGACTTCGGCGCAGATGGCGCGCCCAACCAGTTGGTGCAGGTTCGCGTAGTACGCGGCGTCCCCTGTCGATGCCAGCGCAAGGGACGTCCCCCCCGGCGTGTTGGCCAGGTACTCGTTCGCCGCGAGCTCCGCCGAATTTCGGGTGGCCGCCTCGAGAAGGATCGAGTTGGCGAAGATCCGCCCGAAATCGGCGAATCCGACGAACAGGACGATCATAATCGGCAGGACGAGGCCGAACTCAACCATCGATTGTCCAACAATCGTGCGGCGACGTGGTTGGCGGTCGGTGCGCTTCAAGGTAGAGCAGTACCAAATTCGTGCGGTCAGGTCCCCGGAGCGGCCGATCGTACTACCCGATCCTTGCTGCGCAGCTTGCGATTGGACCCAATCGTTGCGGCACGGCAACGCTGCTAGGCTTTCGTCGTGATCGTCGTCATCGGGAGCCCCGTCGCCCAGCCTGACGGCCACGCCATCGTCGCTGCGGGCCTCGGTGCGTCGATTGCCAAAGCAGCAGCAGGCGGCGGTGGCGCGGTCCAGCTGATCGGCCGAGTCGGCGAGGATGCCGCGGGCGACGACGTGCTCCTGGATCTGGCCGCAGCGGGAGTCGGGCACGTGGCGGTTCTTCGCGAGCCGGGCCGTCCGACTCCGAGCGCTCCGCCCCGATCCAATGGATCGCCCGTGCCGGACGGCCCGGCCCTCGGCCAGACGCTCGCCGACGAGGTTGCGCTCGCCCATCACCTCGACCCGGCCGGCGACGACGATCCAGACCCGCTGCCGGCGGGCCTGTCGGTCGATTCGGGTGACCTCGAGCTCGCCCTGCGCTACGTGCCCGACTACCGCGTCGTCGTCCTCGCGGCGGACCTCGACGCGCCGTCGCTCGCCGCGGTCGTCACCGCGGCGGCCTGGTCCGGTGCCCGCCTGGTGGCGCTCGTGCCGGCAGGCTCGGCCGTCGACGCGATCCCGAGCGACGCCACCGTCCTCGAGCGGCCCACCACCGACGATGGCGCGTTTGCCGCGACGGTCGCGGCCTACGCCGTCGCCCTCGACCAGGGGATCGAGCCGGCCGAGGCGTTCAAGGAGGCGCAGCGCGTGGGCGGCTGGGCCGCCGTCGCCGACTGACCCGATGGGACTGACGCGAGGGATTGACGGAGGCGCCTGACCCGGGGCGCCCGATGCGAGCGTGACGGGTCGGCCGATCAGCCGCCGGCGACCCCATCGAAGAGCCCGGGCTGGGGGCTGTCGGCGGCCGGCGCGGCGTCGGCACCCGACGGATCGATCGGCACGATCAGCTCCGGGCCGTCGTTCCGGACGTTGTTCACGAGGGTGCTGACCGGCCAGATCCGGAGCGCGATGTTGTCGGTCGGCTCGAACAGGCCTTGGAGCTGTGCCGGGTCGGCGAGATCCGGATCGAGCCATATCGACCACGCATCCTCGGGGATGATCACCGGCATCCGGTCGTGAAGCCCGGCCATTTGGTCGTTGGGCCGGCTGGTGATGATCGTGAAGGATCGGATGACCTGATCGTCGGCCGGATCCCGCCAGCCCGCCCATAGGCCGGCGAGAGCGAGCGGTCGGCCGTCGCCGCGGGCGATCGAGAACGGCTGGCGACGCGCGCCGTCGCGGTGCCACTCGTAGAAGCCGTCGACGGGCACCAGGCAGCGCTTGCGGCGAAAGGCATCGCGGAAGGCGGCGCTCGAGGTCAGCGTCTCGGCCCGGGCGTTGAACATCCGCGAGCCGACCTTCGCGCTGTCCGACCAGTGCGGGATCAGGCCCCAGCGATAGGCCGTGATGGCCCGACGCTCCGGGCGCTGGACGACGACATGCGCTTGGTCGGTCGGGGCGACGCTGAACCGCGGCTCGAGCTCCTCGGCGAGCGGCTCGGCGGCGAAGATCTCGGCGAGCTCCGAGGCGGGCCGCTGCTGGCTGAACCGTCCGCACATGGCGGCAAGTCTATCGGTCCGTCCTGTATCGTCGGCCGCGATGAACGAGCCGCCCGAGACCACGCCGACCGACCGCCTATCCGCCGGCCAGCCGGCGGACGCAGGGTGGCCCGACGCCACGGCGTCCGACATCCATCCGGGCACCGATGCCGTGGCGCCGGCGGACCGTCATGTGGTGGGACCCCTGAGCCGCGAGGCGGCCGGCGCCCTCCTCGACCACGGCGCGGCGCTGCTCGAAACCGGCGACTACCGCGAGGCCTTCGCCACATATCAGCGCGTCGTCGGTTTCGACGATCCCGCAGTGACCGGAGCCGCGCTCCTGGGCGTTGCCCAGGCCGCATACCGGCTCGATGACGAGGATTTCGCGATCCGGACATGGGAGCGGGTGCTCGAGCTCCCGGAGACGGCGGCGACCTATCAGGCGTGGCGGAACGTGGCGGCTGCTCGGGTCCGCGAGGGTGATCTCAACGGCGCGATCGCCGCCTATCGCGAGGCCGATCGCCGCGCCCCCCACGAGGACAAGGCCGAGATCTCGAACCGCCTCGGCTGGCTGGCCAAGGAGACCGGCAACGTCCGGGCGTCGCGGCGCTACTTCGCCCGGGGCCGCGGGACCGTCCTGCCGATCGTGACGTACGCGATCCTCGGGATTACGATCGTGGTATCGCTGTCGGCGATGGCGTCAGTCGACGGGCCGAACCTGTATCAGGTGCTCGAGCTCGACAAGCCGGCCGTCGCCGCCGGCGAGATCTGGCGGCTGTGGACCGTCACCCTTCTCCACGACCCGTCGAACCTGCTCCATCTCCTGTTCAACATGTACGCGCTGTACCTCGCCGGCCCGATCGTCGAGCGCCTGTACGGCTCCGCCCTGACGGCGGTCTTCTACCTCGTCTGTGCAGCGGGCGGTTCGCTCGGCAGCTTCGCCTTCGGCAGCGACGCCCCGTCCGTCGGGGCGTCCGGCGCGATCTTCGGCCTGTTCGGGATCCTCCTGATCGCGACCCGGACCCACAATCCCGCGCTCGACCGCGCCTCGCGCAACTTTGTCGCCCAGCTCGGGACCCTCCTGCTGATCAACATCATCTTCGGGATCGTCGCGTCCGGGTACATCGACAACTTCGCCCACATCGGTGGGTTCGTGACCGGGGCGCTGCTCGGCGTGGCGTTCGTGCCGGGCCGGGTCCCCACCCTCCGCTCGATGTGGCAGGGCGGCTCCGGCGGTCAGGTCGCGAGCGGCTTCGTCGGCAGCCAGGTCGGGCGGATGGCCGCGATGCTCGTCCTCGTCGGCCTGCTCGCCGTGATGGCCGCGATCGGGTTCGGCCGCTGGGGCTGAGGAGCGCCGGCATGGCGACTGCCCCGCTCAGGACTTCGGCCAGCGCTCCGAATACACGGTCGCCTCGCGCGGCAGCCGGGCCGCCCC
>JACDAH010000073.1 GCA_013695505.1 Chloroflexota bacterium
AATCGAAACGGCCCCGGCGGAGTGCCGGGGCCGTTTCGTGCTCGTCGCGAGAGATCGGGTCAGGGCGCGACCTGGGCCCAGTAGGCGAACTGGTACTCGTCGCCGCCGCCGCTGAGCTGGATCCAGCCCTGGGCGATGGTGCCGTTGGGCAGCCCGGCGTTGACGGTGATCGTCAGCGTCGCGCTGCCGTTGGCCGGAACCGAGATCGACGACGGTGTCGTGATCCGGCTGTCGCCGCTGCTCCACGATCCGCCGTTGTACGCCGCGAGGGCGCCACCGGCGGGCGTGAACTTCAGCTCGTCGATCGTGAATGTTCGGGTCGTCCCGGTCAGGTTCGTGACCCTGACCGCGATGGACGTCGGCCTGGTCTTGCTGGCGCTGATCCGGCCGAAGCTCGCGCTCGTCGGCCAGAATGTGGCATCGGTCGATGCGGCCTCGGTGAGGTCCTCGCGACCGGCGCCCTGGGCCTGCGGCCCGACTGTCGTCGACGCGTCGAACGCGTTCCTGACGACGAGGTCCGCGGTGTTGACAAGAGCGGACTTGACCTGGGCCGGCGTCCAGCCCCGATGGAGACCGAGCAGGACGGCAGCCGAGCCGGCGACGTGCGGCGCCGACATCGAGGTCCCGCTGAAGAAGGCCCAGTCGCCCTCGCCGCCACAGTTTGACCCGTCAGTGCAGGCGACCGAGCTGAGGACGTTGACGCCGACCGAGGTGAGGTCTGGCTTGATGGAGTAGTCGACCTTGGTCGGGCCCTGGCTGCTGAAGCCGGCCAGGATATCGCCGTTCGGGGTGATGAACTCCGAGAACGTCGCGGCAATCGTGACCGAAGTGGCGTGCGCAGCCCGGATGGCGGCGCCGTCGCCCTTGGAGATCATGACGGCTGGGATGTCGTCGTCAAAGCCGACGCTCCGTGCCATCGCGGTCGGGTCGCCGGCGACGTTGTTGACGACGATGACGCCGATCGCGCCGGCCGCCTTGGCGTTGGCGACCTTCTGGCTGAACGTACAGGCGCCTCGGTTGATCAACGCGACCTTGCCGCTTGCACCGGCCGCCACCGAGGCGCATCCGTTATTGGCGGTGTCGAACAGGTCGAACGTGCCGCCGGGGAACGCGTCGAACTCACCGACCGCGCCGCCGACCGTGGTGCTGCCGTAGGTGATCGGCTGGCCCACGAAGTGGTTGTTCGTGCTCGCGCCGACGGTGATGATGTTGCGAGCCCGGCCCGGCGAACCGATCGTGAACCCGCCGGGGCCATCGTTGCCGGCCGATGCGACGACCACGACACCGGCGGCGACCGCGGTGTCGAGTCCCTTGGCAAGCAGGTCGTTATTGCCGTGATAGCCGCCGCCGAGCGACAGGTTCAGGACGTCCATCCCGTCGTTCACGGCGGCCTCGACCGCGTTGAGGATGTCCTCACTGCGCGCGTTGTCGACGGAGTTCTCGCCTTTGCTCGGGAAGACGTTGTAGTTGCCGAGCCAGGCGCCGGGCGCGATGCCCGACATGTCGTCGATCGCGACGCCCTCGATGGTGGCCGTCTTGCCGGTCACGCCGGCGACCGTGCCGGAGGTGTGGCTGCCGTGGTCACCGAGGCCGGCGACCGGCAGGGCGTCGAAGCCGAACTGGTTGTTCCTGTTGTAGAAGACCTTGGCCACGATGACCTTCGGGCTGACGTTCTTGCACGCCCCGTTCGCAGTGTTCGCGGCGTCGCACTTCGGGAAGCCGGTCGGATAGCTGAAGCCGGTCGGATCGAAGAACGGGTGACGGTAGTCGATGCCCGAGTCGATCACGCCGACCTTGATCCCGGCGCCGGCATTCGCCCGGCCACCGGCAGCGGCCCACGCGGCCTGGGCATTGATGAGCTTGTAGCTCTCGCTCATGTCGGGGTGGTAGAGGGCGTTGTACTCGACGACGGCGACGTCCGCGTTGTTCGACAGCTTGCCGACCGCCGCACCGTTGAGCTTGACCGCGACGGCGTTGAGGGTCACGAAGTATTGCGAGGTGATCTTCGCGCTCGGGACGTTCGTCTGGAGCCACTTCGCGAAGGCCGAATGCTCGGTCTTCAGATAGCCGACGTACTTCTTCGCGGCAGCGCTGTTCGGATTGAGCTTGCCGTGGGAGACCCTGGTCTTGGCGTAGCCGGCGATGTGGCCGTCGTACGTCGCGACGGGCTGCTGCTTGAGGACGACGATGGCGGACGTCCTGTCCAGCACGTTCGTCGAGGTGGCGGCGTCACGACTGGCCGGCGGCGCGGCAGCCGATGCCCCGGTCGCGGACAGAACGAGAGCAAGCGTCGCTGCAAGGGCGGCAAAGCGTCGGTGCATGAAGGCCTCCATACGCGTGGATTGATGGCCGTCTCCCGAACGGCCACCTCCGCCGGCCGTCCCGAACGGCCGTCCCCCGGAGTCCGGTCAGGGTACCAACGATCGCCGCCGATGGTCCCGGGTCGCACACCAAAGCGGTGCCTGTGGTCACCGCGACTCGGGGGGGGGCACGGGCGCCCACCGCGACCGAGGAGGGCCGGCACCATGGACAAACGGTCGACGCCGGATACGGAACGACCCCGGCGGGGCCGGGGTCGTTCGCTGCGTTCTGGGGGCGATCGGGGCTAGGGGGTACCGATCGGGACCAGGTCGGCCTGGGCGGCACCATTGGCGTCGTCGATCGCAACGACCATCCATCCCTTGGCCGGCGCGGTGGACAGGAAGCCCTTGTTCACCGCGACCGGGATCGATGCCGACCCGCCGGGGGCGAGAGCAACGAACTGGCCGGTCGAGAGCGCCGGGTTGAAGGTGTTGAACTCGGCCTGCCCGGCGACGGTGTCGACGAGCGAGGAGTCCTCGACCGAGAACCCGGTGATGGCGTAGCTGAAGCGGGTGTTGCCCGAGGTCTGGCCGATGTCGCTCGCGAGGAGCGGCAGGAGCACGGTCGAGCCGTTGGCCGGCGACTCGGCGACCCATGCGTCGAGTGGGTTGCCGGCGGCATCGAAGATGACCGAGGCAAACAAACCGTCGAACGAGCCCGTCGTGACGGCGCCGAAATCGACCCCGACGACGTAGTAGTCGGGCTTGTGCTTGTTGGCCCCGTAGATCGCGATGTCGAACTGATTCGAGGCCGCCGTTGACCACCGGCCCCAGGTGTTGACCGCGAAAACCAGTGCCCGGTCGTTCGGGTCAGGTGCGCCGGTGAGGCCCTCGGCCGCGAAGGTCTGGAGGCCGACGGCACGGATGTCGTTGGTTGCCGTCGACACGTTCGGGAGATCGTCCGGATCGGACAGGCCCCAGGCGTAGACATCGGCGTAGCTGCCGTGGATGCCGGTGTTCGTCACCGGGATGGACGCCCTCGAGATGCCATTCGCGGTCGAATAGGCGCTCCGGGCGGCGGCGGTGACGTTGGACGTCCCACGTGGCACCGCCATGTACGGGATCCGCAGGCTGTAGACCCCGGCCGACGCTGAGGTCGGCGTGGCGACAACCGCGCCTCGGAAGGTGTTGACCCCGCCCCACGGCGCGCCGCCGAGCAGGACCGAGGTCGTCGGCAGGGCAGCGACCTGAGCCGCCGTCAGGGCGGCCGTCGCGTTGACGGTCGCGGTCCCGTGAGCGGGGACGGTCACGGTGGCGGGGACCGACACGAACGCGGTGCCGGCCAGGTTGTAGGTGATGCCCGCGGCGCTGGTGTTGTGGAGCGTGATCGCGAGCGTCTCGCTGTAGGCCGCGCTCAACGGGTCGTAGCCGTAGGAGAGGCTGGCCGTCCCGTCAGGCGTGGTCGCGTAACCAACGGTGTCGACGGCCTTGCGCGCCTGGACGGCGCCGGACCCGGCGGTCCGGACGTTGTACGGGTTGATGTCGGCGGCCGCCGCCGAAGCGGTGCCGACGATCGCGGCCTTGACCGCGAGCGGGTTCCACGACGGGTTGGCCGCGTGGACGAGCGCCGCCACGCCGGCGACGTGCGGCGAGGCCATCGAGGTGCCCGAGAGCGTCGTGCCCTTGCTGCCGCTGCCGGACAGGGTCGACACGATCGAGCTGCCCGGGGCCGTGACATCCGGCTTCGCGGCGCTGTCGCCGTTGCGCGGACCGCCCGAGCTGAAGCTTGCGAGCCGCTTGTAGGTCGGATTGGCGACGGTGCCGCCCGGCTGGAGCGTCACGGCCTGGCCGTCGGCGGCGATGATCGCAGCCTTGGAGCCGCGGCCGACGCCGATCATCGGGATGTCGAAGATCTCGGGGTTGTAGCCGATGAAGGTGGGCAGCTCGTTGGGATCTGCGATGTTGTCGCGGTTGATGTCGATGATCCCGACCGCGCCGGCTGTTTCGGCCGCCGCGCCCTTGTCGACGAACGGGCAGACGCCGCGCTGGATGGCGACGACCGTGTTCGCGGGCAGCGTCCCGTAGTCGGCTGCGGTGCAACCGAGGCTGACGAC
>JACDAH010000078.1 GCA_013695505.1 Chloroflexota bacterium
CGGCCTGGGATGCCGGCCAGTCGACCTGGGTGCGGTTCCGCGCGGAGCCGCCGGCTCGCTAGCGCCCCGAAGCCGCCACGTCGCCGCTTCGCCTACAGCCGGACCGACGGCGGCCGATCCCGGTCGAACATGTGGACGGTGTCGACGAACCGGACCTGCTTGGTCTGGTAGCCCATGACGAGCGAGTGGGTGCGTGCCCCGCCGCCGAAGAATCGGACGCCCTCGAGAAGGTCGCCGGCCGTGACCCCGGTTGCCGCGAACACGAGGCTCTCGCCCGGCGCGAGGTCCTCGGTGCGGTAGACGCGGTCCTCGTCACCGTGGCCCATCGCGGCGCCGCGCGCCTTCTCGTCGGCGCTCCGGTAGCGGAACCTGGCCTGGATCTCCCCACCCAGACAGCGCAGGGCGGCGGCGGTGATCACGCCTTCCGGGGCGCCGCCGGTTCCCATCACGGCATGGACACCGGTCCCCGAGACGGCCGTCGAGATCGCCGCCGACAGGTCGCCGTCGCTGATCAGCTGAATCCGGGCGCCCGCCGCGCGGACCTCCGCGATCAGCGCCTCGTGGCGCGGACGTTCGAGGATCACGACCGTGATGTCGGCGACGTTTCGGCCGAGGGCCGCGGCAATCCGCTTGAGGTTCTCGGTCGGGCTGTCGCGGATGTCGACCTTGCCGGCGGCGACCGGACCGACGCAGAGCTTCTCGAGATACGTGTCGGGGGCGTGGACCAGTCCGCCCTTCTCGGACGCTGCGAGCACCGTGATCGCGCCGGCCTGGCCGTGGGCGACGAGGTTCGTGCCCTCGAGCGGGTCGACGGCGATGTCGATCTCGGGGTTGTTCTCGACACCCGACGGGGTCCGCCGCCCGACCGGCTCGCCGATCCAGAGCATCGGTGCCTCGTCGCGCTCGCCCTCGCCGATGACGATCGTGCCGGCGAACTCGATCTCGTCCATCGTTGCCCGCATCGCCTCGACGGCGGCGCGGTCCGCCTCGTCCTTCTCGCCGCGGCCCATGAACCGGGCGGACGCCAGCGCGGCCGCCTCCGTGACGCGGACCATTTCAAGGGCGAGGAGCTGTTCCATGTAGCTCGTCCTTCCGACCGGATGCCGTCAATGCCTGAAGTGGCGTCGCCCCGTGAAGACCATCGCCAGGTGGTGCCGGTCGGCCACTTCGATCGCCATCTCGTCGCGGATCGAGCCGCCCGGCTGGATGATCGCCGTCACCCCGGCCTGGGCCGCAATCTGGATCCCGTCGGGGAAAGGGAAGTAGGCGTCGCTGGCCATCACCGCCGTCTTGGCCCGATCGCCGGCCCTGCGCAGAGCGATCTCGACCGACGTCTGGCGGCTCGCCTGGGCAGCCCCGATGCCGATCGTCGCCCCGCTCCGGGCAAGCACGATCGCGTTCGAGCGGACGTGGCAGACCGAACGCCAGGCGAAGAGCAGGTCGTTCAGCTCGTCGAGCGTCGGGCGCCGCCTGGTCACGACCTGGAGCCGGCCGCGGTCGAGGCCGACCTCGTCGAGGGTCTCGACGAGGAGCCCGCCGGCGACCCGCTTGAAGTCGAGGCTGGCGATGCCGTAGTCGCGCATGCCCTCGGTCGGGTCGGGCGGGACGGCGAGGATCTCGAGCCCGGCCTTGGCCTTGAGGATCCCGAGAGCCGCCTGGCTGTATGCCGGGGCGACGACCGCCTCGTACGAGTTGGCCGCGATCTCGCGAGCCGTCGCGCCGTCCATCTCGCGGTTGACCCCGACGATCCCGCCGAACGCCGCGACCGCGTCGGTCTCGAGGGCGTGGCGATACGCCTCGACGAGCTCGTCGCCGGACGCGATCCCGACCGGGTCCGTGTGCTTGACGATCGCGACCGTCGGCGCCGTGAAGTCGCGGGCGATCCGATAGGCGGTGTCGAGATCGAGGTAGTTGTTGAACGACGGCCGCTCGCCGCGGATCTGGGTGGCGTCGGCCAGGGTCGCGCTGCGGTGGGTCGTCTCGCGATAGAACGCCGCCCGCTGATGGGGGTTCTCGCCATAGCGCAGGTCGTCGACCTTCTCGAGCACGACCGCCAGGCGTTTGGGGAACGTGTTGTTCGAGATCTGGTTGAGGTAGGCGGCGATCTCCGCGTAGTAGGCGGCAACGGCGCCGAATGCGTCGGCCGCCAGCTCGGCCCGGAGCTCGGCGCTGACGGCGTGATGACGCTTCAGCTCGTGGACCAGCTTGGCGTAGTGCTCGGGGCTGCCGACGGCCGCGACGCCGGCGCCGTTGCGGGCCGCGGCACCAAGGAGCGCGGCGCCCCCGACGTCGATCATCTCGATCGCTTCGTCGATCGGCACGAGGTGGGCGCCGACGGCCGGAGCGAACGGGCTGACGTTGACGACGACGATGTCGATCGCCCCGATCCCCTGCTCCATGAGCTCGTCCATCTGGGCGGGAACATCGCGGCGGGCGAGGATTCCGGCGTAGATCGCGGGGTGGAAGGTCTTGACCTGGCCGGCGATCAGGCTGGGCAGTCCCGTCAGGTCCGAGACCGGGCGAACCTCGACGCCGTCGGCGGCCAGATGCTCACGGGTGCCGTCGGTGGCGTAGACCTCGACGTCCAGCGCCAGCAGATCGCGGGCGAGGGGGGCAATCCCGTCGCGATTTGCGACCGACAGCAGGGCTCGCACCCGGACTACTCCTCCTCCGACGCGGGACCTCGCCGCGGGAACCACCGCACGGTCGACTTGGGGCCGAGTATAGCGTGGCCCATGGCATACTCCACCGTCAGCGGCGGGCGGTCGCCTTCCCGCCGATCGTCGACCGCGGAGATGCGGCGAGCACTCGATGAGCGAGGTCCGGAACGTGCGGCTCCTTCCCTGGGAATACCTGTTCACCCGGTTCGACTCGCACCGCTTCCCCGACCTGTACACCGTGACCTGGGTCGCGACGCTCGCCCTCCTGGTCGCGCTCGTGGTCATGTACAACGTCCGGACGAAGGCCCTCCATCGCCACGCTCCGTACCTCGACATGTACGAGTGGCTCCTCTGGACCGGCATCAGCCTGTTCGGCCTGATCCTGGTCGCGGCGGTGTTCAACTTCTACCTGATCGTGCTGCTCGTCATCCTGATCACGGGCCTTGCGGTGATGGCCTGGGTTCGATTCGTGCGCTTCCCGCCGGTGTTCGAGATCTACGAGCAGAAGCTGGCCAAGCAGCGCTACTTCACCCGCTCGAAGTTCGCTCACCCCGAGTCGACGATCCGGCCGAAAGCCGTTCGCGCCGGCGGCAGCCGCCCGAACGCCCAGCGCAGCCGCTCGAACCGCGGCCGGCGCCGGCGATAGGGCGCGGCGCGGGCACGGATCGACGCCCCACCCGGAAGGCAGGCGATGCCGATCGAGGTCCGCCGCTTCGGGGTCGGCCATCGCCGGCCGAACGGCCCGCCGGGCACGACCGGCGTCACCGGCCAGGTCATCCACAGCGACGCCCGCGGCGTGATCAGCGAGCTCGCGTTTGGCCGCAACGGCCGAATCGAGCCGCATACGAACCCGAATACGACCTGGTTCATCGTCATCGAGGGCGGCGGCTGGGTGGTGGTCGATGACGAGCCGCTCCGCGTTGCGGCAGGCGAGGCGGTTCTGTGGCCGCCGGACGTGCCCCACGGAGCGTGGGCCGATCGCGGCCACATGCGGGCCTTCGTCGTCGAGCTGGCGGGACCGGACGACGCGATGTTCCGGGGCATTCTCGAGGGTCGTGCCGCGGCCATCGTGCCGGGTCCGAAGGTCGTCAGCCGGGGGGAGGGCACGCTGACCGGCCCCGAGCACCCGCCGCCGCGCGATCCAGAGGCCGGCGAGCCCCACTGACGGGCGAGCCCCACCGGCGGAGTCGGCCCGCCTCGCCGGTGCTGAGCCCGCCGTCTGGCGCTCCGCCCG
>JACDAH010000131.1 GCA_013695505.1 Chloroflexota bacterium
GTACGGGCGTGGGGCGCCCGAATGCGGGAAGGAGCGGGGCGCCGGTCCGGCCCTGAGCGCGGGGATCTGGAGATCAGCGCCGGCGTGGCGACCGCGATCCCGTCCGCCGCCGAACGTTGGGGGTCACGGTTCGGTCCCAGGTCGGCCGGTCACGCCAGGCGGCCGTCCGGCCCGTGTCCTCGTGCTCGTCGCGGATGCCGGGCAGCCAGTCCGATGCAGTATTGGCGTCGGTCGCACCGTCGATTGCCCCGTCCGCCTCGGCATGGCCGTGGGGATCCGTCTCGAGCGTGTCGAGAGGCTCGTCCTCGGCCGGGAGGACCGTGACGCTCATCACCTCGAAGGATGGCTGCTCTCCGGCCCTCTCGTTGCGCCGCACGCCGCGCTTGCGATCGGCAGCGCCGATGAGCCCCGTCCCGCGGGCTGAAGCGGCCCGTTCCGCGGCCCGTCCGACCACGAGCGACGCATCCTGCTCGAGGACCCGCAGCCTGATCGCCTGGACCTCGTCTCGGAGCGCGGCCGCCCGCTCGAAGTCGAGCTCTTTGGCCGCCGCCCGCATCTCGGTCTCCATCCGGGCGACGAGCTTCTCGATCGCGGCCGTGTTCTCGAGGGTCAGCGCCCGCCCGGCGAGATCATCGCGCTCGGAGCTGTAGACGACCGTCCTCTCGGCCACCGTCCGGAGCCGCTCGTTGATGTCGTGGATCTCCTTGACGATCGTCGTCGGCTCGATCCCGCGCTCGGTGTTGTAGGCAACCTGGATTGCCCGGCGGCGGTTCGTTTCGTCGATCGCCGCGGCCATCGATTCAGTCGTCCGGTCTGCATACATCACGACCCGCCCGTCGATGTTGCGGGCCGCCCGGCCGATCATCTGGATCAGCGACCAGGAACTCCGCAGGAAGCCCTCCTTGTCGGCGTCGAGGATCGCGACGAGCGTCACCTCGGGCAGATCGATCCCCTCGCGGAGAAGATTGATCCCGACGAGCACGTCGTAGACACCGAGCCGGAGATCGCGCAGGATCGCGACCCGTTCAAGCGTGTCGACCTCGCTATGGAGGTACTGGACCTTGATCCCGAGCTCGCGGAGGTAGTCCGTCAAGTCTTCGGCCATCTTCTTCGTCAGTGTCGTCACGAGAGCCCGCTCGCCGCGCTCCGTTCGGAGCCGGATCTCCTCCATCAGGTCGTCGATCTGGCCGTCGGTCGGTCGGACGTCGATCATCGGGTCGACCACGCCGGTCGGCCGGATCAGCTGCTCGACGACCCGCTGGCTGCGTTCGTGCTCGTACGGGCCGGGCGTCGCCGACATATGGACGACCTGGTTGAGGTGGCCCTCGAACTCCTCGAATGTGAGCGGCCGGTTGTCGAGGGCCGACGGCAGCCGGAACCCGAAGTCGACGAGGATCTCCTTGCGGGTCCGATCGTTCTTGTACATCCCGACGACCTGCGGGATCGTCATGTGCGACTCGTCGACAACGAGCAGCCAGTCCGGCGGGAAGTAGTCGAGGAGCGTCCACGGCCGGCTTCCTGCCTCTCGCCGCGAGAGGTGGCGGGAATAGTTCTCGATCCCGGTGCAGAACCCGAGCTCGCGCATCATCTCGAGGTCGAACGTCGTCCGCTGACGGAGCCGGGCCGCCTCGAGGATCCGGCCCTCGGCCTCCATCTCGCCGACCCGCTCCTCCATCTCGGCCTCGATGTCGACGATGGCGAGCTTGAGCTTGTCCTGGGGCGTGACGTAGTGGCTGGCCGGGTAGACGTTGACTTCCTTGCGCTCGGCGAGGAGCTCTCCCGTCAGCGGATCGACCTCGGTGATCCGCTCGACCTCGTCGCCGAAGAACTCGACCCGGATAAGGGTCTCCTCGGATGCGGGCTGGAATTCGAGCGTGTCGCCGCGGACGCGGAACCGGGCGCGCTGGAGGGCCTGGTCGTTGCGCTGGTACTGGAGGTCGACCAGCTGGCGGAGAACGGTGTCCCGGCGGTACGAGCCGCCCTGGCGCAGGCGAACGACGGTCGCCCCGTAGTCGACGGGCGCGCCGAGGCCGTAGATGCACGACACCGACGCCACGATGATCACGTCGCGCCGCTCGAAGAGGGCGTGGGTGGCGGCGTGCCGGAGCCGGTCGATCTCGTCGTTCCGCGACGAGTCCTTCTCGATGTAGGTGTCACTCCGGGGCAGATATGCCTCGGGCTGGTAGTAGTCGAAGTAGCTCACGAAGTACTCGACCGCGTTGTCCGGGAAGAACTCGCGAAACTCGGCGTAGAGCTGGGCCGCGAGCGTCTTGTTGTGGGCGAGGACCAGCGTCGGCTTCTGATGGGCCTGGACGACCGAGGCGATCGAGAAGGTCTTGCCGGTCCCGGTCGCGCCGAGCAACGTCTGGTGCTTGAGCCCCTTCTGGAGGCCGTCGACGAGCTGGTCGATCGCGCCGGGCTGGTCACCGGTCGGCTGGAACGGGGCGACGAGGCGGAAATCGGGCATCGTCGGTCGATCGTACCTCAGATCCGACGTTTGGCACAGATGTTCTATCCCGCGGATCTCCGAGCCAGTGCAGGGTGACCTGCGGGGCGGGCGGGTGACCTGCGGGTAGGACCGGCTGGGACGTCCGGGCTATACCGAGGGCGGCAGTCCAACGGCGACGATCCGATGCACGGAGTCAACACCCCGGTCCCCGACCGGTTCGACCGCATCTCCGGTCGAGCGCCGCCCCGAAACGCGGGCCGTCGCGGATCTTCCTGGTCGCTGAAAGGTCGGTTATGGATCCCGAGTTCCGAGACGATCGTCGCCGAGGCAAAGTCATCATCGTGGTCGGCCTGATCCTCGCGATCGTTGCCGGTGGAGGCGCCTTCTACTTCGTCAACCAGGCCACCCAGAACGCCGGCCAGGCTGATCTTCAGAAGGTCAGCGTCGTGGTCGCGATCAAGGCGATCCCGGCGCGCCAGGCGATCGTCGCGGAGGACGTCGAGGTCCGCCAGGTCCCGCTCGACCCGACCAACGCCAATGGCATCGTGACGGATCCGCTCGAGGTCATCGGCCGGCTCCCCGCGGTCACGATCCTCCAGGGCCAGCCCGTCACCCTCAACATGCTCGCCTCGTCGGAAGCCGGCGACGAGTTCTCGATCCTCGACGCCCAGGAGACCATCGGGCCGGACAGCGGGCAGTGGCGCGCGGTGTCGATCACCGTGTCCGACGACCTCGCCGTGGGTGGCGTGATCAAGGCGGGCCAGACCATCGACATCTTCGCGACCGCGATCGTCAATGTCCCGCCGGACATCGCGGCCGGCGGTCGCTACACGACGGACCGCTCGACCAAGATCGTCTACCAGAACGTCCTGGTCCTCGCCAGGAAGGGTTCCTTCTACATCGTCAAGTGCCTCCTGCCGATGGCCGAGGAGCTCTCCCATCTCCAGGC
>JACDAH010000135.1 GCA_013695505.1 Chloroflexota bacterium
CAACTCGGACTCGCAGGGCATGGGCCGGATCATGGAGACCGTGCGGCGCTCGTTGCAGCTTGCCAGCGTGCTGACACGCTGGCGTGGTAGCACGCTGCTACGCAAGGCGATCGGCGGCGACGAGGACGACAACGAGCGGGTGTTGCGATACCTCGCCAAGGTGACGATTGAGCCGGCGATCACGCACGGGCTTGCCGATCACGTGGGCTCGCTTCGACCGGGCCGGCTCGCCGACATCGTCCTCTGGAAGCCGGCCTGGTTCGGCGCCAAACCGGAGCTCGTCCTGAAGTCCGGGTTCCCCGCCTGGGCACCGCTCGGTGACGGCAACGCAACGGTCGAGCGGGCCGAGCCGACGCGATACCAGGCGGACTGGGGCGCGGCGCCCGGCGTGGCCGCTCGTCTTGGCGTCACGTTCGCGTCGGCGTCGGCCGTCGATGCGCTCGCGCGCGCATCGGCCGATGGCCGTTCTGTTGTCCCGATCGGGCGAACGCGCGGCCTGACCCGCGACGACCTCTGGCTCAACCGGGCGACCGCGGCCATCGAGATCGACCCGACCGACGGCCGCGTCACCCTCGACGGCAGGCTTCTCGCCGTCGATCCGGTGGATGACCTGCCGCTGAACCGCCGGTATTTCCTGCGCTGAGCGGCGGCGGCGGCGAGGCGCGCCCGGCTCAGAAGCGTCAGGCCCAGATGTCCCCGATCGTGAAGCCGTCGGGGAACGGATCGGTCGGATCCACGACGTAATCGGCGATGCCGGTGATCCACGCCTGACCGGAGATCTGCGGAGTGACCGCCACGTGCCCGCCGATGGCCGTCTCCTCGATCAGGCGGCCGGTGAAGACGGACCCCAGGATGCCTTCGTGGCGGAAGTCCTCGCCGATGGCGAGCCTACCGCGGGCGTGGAGCGTCGCCATCCGGGCGGACGTGCCCGTGCCGCACGGGGAGCGGTCGATCGCCCCGGTCCACGTTGCCGGGCGTTCCCAGTCGACAACGCCCGTCGACACGGTGACGACATTCCGCATGCTGTTCGCCGGCTCGTGCGCCGGCCCGCTGAGCTGACCGATCGTGATGCCGCTGAAGCCGGGCTGATCGGGGTGGACCACCGGCAGCTGGTCGGCGGCCGCGGCCTTGATCATCTCGGTGATCCGGGCGATGTCCGCGCCCTCGTCGGGCGTGAGGCGCAGACCGAACGCCTCGGCAGACGCGATGACGTAGAACATCCCGCCGTACGCGACGTCGACGGTGACCGACCCGAGATGGGGGACCTCGACGACCGTGTCGAGATGGGTCGCGAAGGCCGGCACGTTCCGAAACGTGACGCCCGTGACCTTGCCGTCGTGGCAGTCCGCGCGGACGCGGATCAGGCCCGCCGGCGCCTCGAGCGTGAATTCCGTGGCCGGCTCGGTCATCGAGACCATGCCGGTCTCGAGCAGGGCGGTCACGACGCACATCGTGTTCGTCCCGCTCATGCCGGGGTATTCGACCTGCTCCATGATCACGTATCCCGCGGCGGCCTCGGGATGGGAGGACGGCAGGATCACATTGCAGTTCGCGGCCGGATAGCCACGCGGCTCGCGCAGCATCCGGAGGCGGAGATCGTCCCGGTTTGCCTGGAGCCAGGTCATCGCCTCGAACATCGTGCCGCCCGGCACACCGTCGACCCCGGCGATGATCACCCGCCCGGGCTCGCCCCCGGCGTGGAGGTCGACCGCCCGGATCGACGGCCCGAGACGAAGTGGCGGCGCGGACGCGGCTGGTTTCACGTGAAGCAGCCTAGCCCCTGCTTAGCGCCCTCGCTGCGCGTCCGCCATCTCACGGGCGATGTCCCGCCTGGAATCCCGGTCGGCGATGTCGCGCCGACGGTCATACAGGTTCTTGCCGCGGGCGAGGCCCAATTCCAGCTTCGCCCGGCCCTTGCCGGTGAGGTAGAGCCGGAGCGGCACGATCGTCTGGCCCTTCGCCTTCGTGCGGCCGAGGAGCTCATCGATCTCGGACCGATGGAGAAGCAGCTTGCGGACCCGCTTGGGCTCGTGGTTGTAGCGGTTTGCCTGCTCGAAAGGGGCGATGTGGGCGCCCACCAGCCAAGCCTCGTCGCGCTCGATCCGGGCGTACGCATCCGACAGGTTGACCTTGCCCGCCCGGATCGACTTGATCTCCGTCCCGGTGAGCACGATGCCGGCCTCGAACATCTCATCGATCGTGAAGTCGTGCCGCGCCCGTCGGTTAAGGGCGATGGTCTTCTCGTCAGCCACGCTGCCTGGTCCTCGTCGGTTTGCGCCTCGCCGGGCGCCGATGCTGGGCGGCGGGAACTGGCCCGCCAATTTCTCCGGACGCACGAAGGCC
>JACDAH010000215.1 GCA_013695505.1 Chloroflexota bacterium
GGCCCTCCATCTGGCGGGCGATCCACTCCGCCTCCTCCTCCTCGTTATAGGCCTCGAAGCGCTGGATCTTGGCCCCGCCCGAGCGCTCCGTCCAGAGCTTCTTGTCGGTCCGTTCGCTGTTCCGTGAGACCACCGCGTGGGCGGCGTCGAGGATGAGCTGGGTCGAGCGGTAGTTGCGCTCGAGCTTGACGATCGTCGCGTCCGGGTAGTCGCGCTCGAAGTCGAGGATGTTCCGGATGTCGGCGCCGCGCCAGCGGTAGATCGACTGGTCGTCGTCCCCGACCACGGCGAGGTTGTGGTGCCTGGCAGCCAGCGCCTTGATCCACAGGTATTGCGGCCTGTTCGTGTCCTGGTACTCGTCGACGTGGAGATAGCGCCAGCGATCCTGGTAGCGGGCGAGCGTGTCCGGCGACTCGTCGAAGAGGACGACGGCCTTGAGCAGGAGATCGTCGAAATCGAGGGCGCCGACCTTCTTGAGACGCTGCTCGTACCGAACGGCGAGCTTGGCGATCGTGCGCTCGCGGTGGTTGACGGCGTTTTCGGCGAGGAAGGTCGCGTCGAGCATCTCGTTCTTGGCGCGGCTGATCGCGCCGAGGACCGCGCTCGGCCGGAACTCGCCGGTCAGAGGCAGGTCCTCCTCGCGGAGGAGCTGCTTCATCAGGCTTTGCTGGTCCTCTGTGTCGTAGACGACGAACCGGCGCGAGATCCCGATCGCCTCGCCGTCGCGGCGGAGGACGCGGGCACACAGCGAGTGGAAGGTCCCCGCCTGGACGTCGCGGCCGGGCTCGCCAACGAGGCTGATGATCCGCTCGCGGAGCTCGCCCGCGGCGCGGTTCGTGAATGTCACCGCCAGGATCGACCACGGCCGGACGTTCTTCACGCCGACCAGGTATGCGATTCGATGGGCGAGGACGCGGGTCTTGCCGGAGCCCGCCCCGGCAAGGATCAGCAGCGGGCCGTCGGTGGCGGTGACGGCGCGGGCCTGCTCGGGGTTGAGCCGGCCGACGATCTCGTCTGCTCGGGCCTTGGCCCGGACGATCTCGGCGGCCTTCTGTTCGTCCTCGCGGGCACGCCGCTCATCGGCCGTGAGCTCAACCGGGACGTCGCCCGGGATCGGCACGTCGCGAAGCCACGCGGGCTCCTCGGGAGGGGTCCCGGTGGCGGCCTCGGGAGCGTCCGACGCGTCCGCGAAGAGCGTCCCTTCGCCGCCCGGGGCGTCGTCGACGAGATGGCCGGCACGCGTCCGGCGGGTCTTTGCGGTCACGGGATCATTGTAGGTCGGCGGACTTGCCCGAGCCTCATCGAGCACCTCGACCGGCACAGCGTCGGACAACCCCGCACACGAAGAGACCCGGGTCGGCGACCCGGGTCTCTGAAGCGGTTCGGGGCGACTGCCCTACGGGAGGACCTGGTCGGCCGGCGGGGCGGAGATCGAGACGCTCACGTCGTACTTGATGTCGAGAGCGAAGCCGAAGGTCCCGAGGGACGCCGACGTCATCGAGAGCCCGATCTTGGCCGGCCGGTAGTTGCTCTTGAGGGTCCAGAGATCGAACTTGAGGTCGCCGTCGGCCGTCGAGCCGGCACCGAGCGCCTGGAGCTGGGCGCCCGTGACGGTCGTGGTCACGTGGTAGCAATCCGCGTCGCCGCACTTCTCGTCGGTGCCCTTGGTGAGGGGCGAGGGCAGCATCGCAAGGCTGGTCTGGAGCTGGGCCACCAGCTTCGTGATGTCGGTCGCGGCCGCGGCGGGGTCGCCGGATGCGGTCGGGACGGGCACCTTCGTGTACTTGTCGGCCGAGCCCTTCAGGCCCGCGGCAAGGGCGCCGGACACCTTGTAGTAGGCCGCGTCGCCGACGACGATCGCGTCAAGCTTGGAGCCGAGCAGGCTCGGGGCGTCAAGGTTGAACTTGGCGGTCTTGTTGGCAACGTCGACGGCGCCGGCGAGCTTGATCGTCGAGAGGTCGAAGTTGCCCATCTGGGCGGCCGTCACGTTGCCAGTGAACGTGCCGGTGAACTCGAACGACTTGACGTCCACGAGGGAGGTGACGCCCTTGGTCACGATCTCCTTCGGGTCGGTCAGGGCGGGCGCAGCCGCGGGTGTCGGGCTGCACGCGGCGAAGACGAGCGAGAGGACCGCCACGAGGGCGATCGGCAGAAATGCGAGGCGTCGGGTCACGAGAATCCCCCTGGACTGCTGGATGAACGGCCGACAGCGTCACCCGGACCGCCGGCCCGTGTCAAACCGCCGATCGTCATGTCCGGGTCCGAGTAGGCGATCCCGTGTGCATCAATGCTGGCCTTGGGAGGTCATGCGAACAGCGGTGACTCGCCGAAGCGCGCTCTTGTCCGACGAATGTGCCACGCGAGTAGGAGGCAATTTCATTCACGTCCGTCGCCTGGTCGGAGGCCGAGTACCTCGGGCTCGGCGTCTGCCCGGCAGGACAAACATCAGCAAGATCGGGCGGTCGCCCCCGCTAGCGATGGGATCGACCTAGCGGCCCCAGTGCGGGGTTTCCGCGGTCGACTGGTGTCCGACCCAGATCGTCCGAGCCCCGGTGCCATCGGCAGCGACGATCCCGAGCTCGTTGTGGTCCCAGCCCGGCCTGAACGTCTTGTAGACGACCTGCCTTCCGTCTGGGGACCAGTCAGCCTCGAATTCCAAGCTCCCTGCATCGTGCTTGAAGAGCACCGTGGACGGACCGCCGCCTGCCGCGACGACCCACAGGCCAAGCCCGTCGTCGGCACCCGCCGGACGCCCCGTAAACAGGATCAAGCGACCGTCCGGCGACCAGCGCGGATATGACGCGTCAACGGCGTCATCGGTCAGTCGGCGGGCGGTGCCACCGGTTGCTGGCACGATCCAGACGGCCGCCTGCGTGTCGTCCACGGTCCGCACGAAGGCCACGGACGCGCCATCGGGCGAGAATGCGGCGTCCTTCTCGCCAGCCACGCTGCGCAGCGGAAACGGCTGGGTCAGCGGCTTCTCGCCTGTTCCGTCGGACGACGCGACCTGAATGCCGAAGTCGCGCTCTTCGACGCAGCTGTAGTGCTCATACGCGATCCGCTTTCCATCGGGTGAGTACGAAACGTCCTGCTCGGCCCCACCGGCGTCGCTCGTGACCTGCGTCAGTCGCGACCCATCTGCCGCGATATTGAATAGATGGCGGCCACCGGCACGCTGGCTGTCGAAGGTGATCGTTCCGTCCAGAGCCCACGCGGCGTGGGCGAGCGTCCCGTCTCGGCCTGTCTGGATCTGATGGAGGCCCTGAGCATCGATCGTCGCCAGTCCGATTGTCCCTGCCCCGCCGCCCGCCTCGATACCGATCAGGATTCGTCCGGTCGATACCGCTCCGGAGACGGTCCCCAGCGTTGCCCCGGACGCAACCCCCGAGAGCGTGTCCGCGCATATGTCGGCCATTGCGGCCGAGCCTGACGGGCGTGTGTCCGGGGCGCTCGGCACGGGTGTGGAGATCGAGCCCGGCGGTGTCACCGAGCCCGACCCGGCTATGCCGGGCGGCCCCGAGCACCCGGACAAGGTGACTGCCAGCAGGATGAACTGGATAAGGCGTACGGTTCGCATTTGATCACCCTCCCTCCGACGCTCCCCGTTCACCAGATCACCGCCTATTCGTTCGGATGAATCGGCGCCGCCACCAGCGGGCGGGAGCGGTCGCGGTTCCGACCGCGGTCGAGAACATCGCACTGAAGCGGAGATTCCGGACGTAACGCCACTGGCGGCGACTGTCGACGCAGACCTTGACGATATCGATCGACGGCGCGACAACGCCAACAGCCCTCGCCAGGTTCGCCAGCGTCGCCTCCCAGAAGCGGTCGTTCAGGCGGTTGGCGCCGAGGACGTAGCTCAGCTCGATGAGCGGGTCCGCAGTTCGTTCGAGAGCCTGCACCTGAGCGACGGTGACCTCGCCGTCGCGATAGGCCGAGAATGTGATCCACGCCGAGAGTGCGTGTCCTTCCGGGGTCATGAATGTGAACGATTCGTCGTCCGCGTAGATGACGAGCACGCCACTCGACATCTGGATTGGCGCTCCCGGTAGCGCTTGCACAGCGCACAGCGCGACCTCGCCAGGGGCGATGCCGGCGAGCGGAGAATAGAACGAATTGCCCCGAGGCCAGAACGTGGGGAACTCGTCCTTCCATCGGCTGACCAGGCCTCGGGGGCTTAGCGCGGAGCCCTCGAGGCGGACACGAAATGTCTTCTGCCACATCTGGCCGAACCCCTGGATCGGGCCCGCAGCTCGCCGTCCGGTGACGGTGTCCCGCGACGCTCCTGTTGCCGTCGTCGCGAGCCGATCGATGGGACCGGCCCAGCCTTCGACATCCGAGCTGCGCCTCGGATTGGCTCGCGGGGATCGAGGGGAAGCGGGTTCCGATGCGGCTGGCATGTCGTACCTCGGATCGAAGACATCAATGGCCCGACCCTTGTTGTACGGCGTGCTCGTCCCGGAATCGTTACGAAATCCGGGACCGTCGCCACTTCAGGCCGTGGCAGCGGCCACCGCAGCCGGTTCATCGTCCTTGATCTCGATGGCCTCGTCGAGGCGCGTCAGCAGGAAGATCTGGCGGTAGTGCTCCGATAGACCGGTCGCGATCAGGCGCCCGCCGGCGCGCCGGGCGCGGACCAGGAGCGTCACCAGCAGCCCGATGCCACCGCTGTTCATGTAGTCGAGCTTGCTGAAGTCCAGAATCAGCGCCGATGTCCCGGTTGCCGCGGCGATCCCATATGCGGCCATCAATTCGGTTTCGCTGGCGGATGTGATATCGCCCGCGATCCGCAGGATCGGGACGGCACCCTTCTGGTCAAGCTCGATCAGGGTGGCTGTCACGAGGCATCTCCTTCCACGATCTCCATGAAGTCCGACAGACGGGTGATCCGGAAGATCTCCCGGTAGTGCGCGGTCAGCCCGATCGCCCGCACGCTCCGGGCGTCCCGGCGGGCATCGGCGACGAGCCGCACGATAAGGGCGATACCCGTGCTGTTGATGTAGTCGACCGCACCAAAGTCGACGCACATGCTGAGCACCCCCAAGGCGGCGACCTGCACATACGCTTCGGCCAGGGTCTCGTCAGCCCGCCCATTTAGGTCGCCGCTGAGGCGGACCCTGACCTCGTCGGGGATCTGGGTGATCTCGGCCTCAAAGGGTCGATCATCCACGGGATCGCTCCTCCCGTGCCATCGTCAGGGTCACCGTCTGGGTCGACCCGTCGCTGGTCACCGCCATCGAATCCACCATGCTCTTGATCAGGAAGAGCCCCCAACCGCGGGCTTTCTGCTCGCCGGCGAGCTTGCGCTCGATGTCGGGAGCTTCCGGATCGCCGGGGACGGCGCCCGACAGGGCGCGGTCGGAAATCCGCACGACGATCGAATCATCTGTCGTCTCGACGACCACGTCGACGGGGATCTCGGCGCGGCCGCGACTGCCGTACTCGATGGCATTCATCGCGGTCTCGCTGACAGCCGTCTTGAGTCGCTGGAGGCGAGCGGGCGAAAGTCCCAGCGGACCGACCGCGGCGGCGACAAGATCCATCGCCGTGCGCTCATTTCCCTCCTCGCCGGGAATCGAGAACGCGGTGAGGACGTGCCCTGCGGGCGCGGCCTCGTCCGGTGCGGCTCGCTCCGCGACGCCTGCCGCGCGGCGAAGGGTGACGAGCGTGATGTCGTCCTCCTGCTCCCAGTCCGGGCCGGTGAACACGCGGAGCCCGTTCAACAGGCGGTCAAGCAGTTCGCTCCCCGCGTCGTCGACGGTCATGGCCTCGCGGAGCCGCGGAAAGCCGTACATCTCCCGGCTCGGGTCGTGGGCCTCGACCAGCCCATCGGAGTAGAGCAGGACGTTGCTTCCGGGCTCGATGACACCTTCGGTCTCCTCGTACACGGTTCCGGGAAGCAGTCCGAGCGGCATGCCGGTCGCTCGCAGCTCGATGACGCCCGCATCGGTCCGAACATAGGGCAGGTTGTGGCCGGCATTGGCGAGGATGATCCTGCCGGTGGAGGGCTCCAGGATCGCGAACAGGCACGTCACGAACATGCGAGCGGGCATCTCCGGTACGAGCAGCTCGTTTGCCCGGGCGAGGATCACGCCCGGGGAATCGGACCGCGTGGCCTCCGCGCGCAGGATCGAATGGGTCCGGGCCATCAGCAGCGCCGCCGGCACGCCCTTGTCGGTCACGTCCCCGACGGCAATCCCGATCCGCCCATCGGACATCTCGATGAAATCGTAGAAGTCGCCGCCGACCGCACGGGCCGGCCCGTAATAGGCTGCGATCTGCCAGTGCAGGAGGGCTGGCAGCTCGCGCGGCAGGAATTGCTGTTGGATCAGCGTGGCGACCCGCATTTCCTGTTCGAGCCCTTCCCGCGTGGCAGCCTCCCGGGCCTGCTCGTGCACGAGTTGCGCCACGCGGATGGCCGGGGCCGCATGGGCCGCCAGGTTCGTCAGAAGGCGACGATCGTCCGAGGAGTACTCCTGCTCGGACCGCCTCGGACCCAGGTTGAGGGTCCCGATCAGCTCACCCTGGGACACCAACGGGACGATCAAGGCGACCCCGGCCTCACGAATGGCACGCAGCGCGGGCGAGTCCAGCTCGATCCGCCCGATTTCGACCGGACCCGGAGCGCTCTGAAGATAGGCGAGAAGGGCGTCGTTCTCGGGAATATCGAGCGCCACGGAAGCCGCCCCGCCAGGTTGTGTGTCGACCGCAGCCGCAACCGCTGCCGTTGGGACGACGTCGTGGGCTGTCCGTCGGAGGAGGCGGCGGATCGGGCGCGTCAGTTCAGTCACCGCGTTCGCCGGCTGGGCCGGATCCATACGGCGCCAGCGCGAGGCTGAATGGATTCACCCACGGTCGCCACCAACTCCCGGCGGATCGTCTCAAGGTCGAGCTCATCCCTCATCCGCTCGGAGAACGCCGACGCGGCGCGGTCTCCGTCGTAGCGAGCGCGGTGGAACCGGCGGTCGGCGGCGCGCTGGACTCGGCTCCGTACCGGATTGAACAGCGCCGCGGCGAAGAGGGTCGACACCGCCACCGAAAGCGTGTCGCCGTTGGTGAAACTGCTCAGGGCGCCCTGAAGGGCGAGATTCACGACGGCAAATATGGCGAAGAGGATGATCGTCACGACGGCGTAGCCGAGGGCGTTGCTCACAATGCGATCGATGTCGTAGAGGCGATAGCGCAGGATCGCGATGCCCGCCGAGACCGGCATCCCCATGAATGCGAACACGGTCAGGATCTGGAAGCCCTTGTTGGCGCTATCCGCAGCCCCAAGGCCGGCGAAGACGAGGCCAGCCAGGATCGCTGCGCTGGCGAACCACTTGAGCTGTTCGCGCTCGGCCGCGCGCGATCGCCGGAAACGAACAACCATTGACACCGCAGACAGCAGGACCGCCAAGATCAGCGCGATGAATCCGGCGCCGCCCAAGGGTCCGGTGATGGCGTCAACACCGCTCACGCCCAGGGGGTTCACCACGAATTCGGCGCTGTCGATGGGGCCAGGTTGGATGCTCAGGAAGCCCGAAACGAGGGCGATCGAGCCGATCGCCAGCCACGCGACCGGGCGCCAGCGCTTCGACAGGAGACGTCCGTCCGGGAACAGCAGCAGGAGGAACGTCGTTGCTCCTCCGGCCACCGGAACCCAATCCCAAGTCTCGAACCATGCCACCTGCTCGATCCACGGGAGCGAGCCCGGGGAGACGAGGCCGCCTTGGACGACGTATCCGGCGATGAGTTCCTGAAGGGCAGACGCCAATCCCACGAAAGCGAACAGCCAGCCGAAACGGTTTCCCGGAACTCGCACGCTGATGAGGAGCCCGATCGTGCCGAAGGTGACGGCCAAGAGGACGCCGAAGCCCGGGAACCCCCACACCGTCCCGATCTCCGCCGATAGACCGGCCACCACGAACGCCGTCGCGGCGAGCCCGACGACGAGCGTGGCCAGCCACACGCCGAGCGCGAAGGTGTGACGCCGATCGCGCTTCGCGTTGGTGTCCATCATACCGCCATTACAACCCTCGATCGTCCGGAGATCGTTACGACGATCGCGACCGAGGGGGTACCGTTACGCCGTGGCCGCGCTCGCTCTTGACATTCGTCTGCTGGGCCCGCTGGAGATCCTCGTCGACGGTCATCCAATGATCGTCGACACCAGGAAGGCCGTCGCAATACTGGTCCTTCTGGCGACCGATGGGAGGGCGTACGCGCGGGGCGAGCTTGCCGCACTGCTCTGGCCCGACGCCGACGAGACCTCGGCCCGGGGAGCGCTCCGACGGACGATTTCGACGCTTCGCGCCGCCGTCGGTGACGGCGTCCTCAGCGTCGATCGCATGAACGTCGACCTGGTCCGGTCTCGAGTCCGCGTTGACATTGGAGAGCTGGAGGTCGCAACCACGTCCGACAGCCTCGACGAGCTGGTTCGTGCCGCCGTGCTCATTCGAGGACGGTTCCTCGCAGGCTTCACCCTGCGCGATAGCCCGGACTTCGACGACTGGTGCGCCGGTCGGGCCATGCGAGTCGAGCGGCACGTGGCGGAGCTTCTCGACCGACTGAGCATCGCTCAGGGCGGGGCCGGGGACCTGGCGGGCGCGATCCACACCGCCACTATGCGCATCGAGTTGGACTCACTCGACGAGGGCGCTCACGTTCGCCTGATGGAGCTGCTCGCGGCGAACGGCGATCGGACGGGCGCGCTCCGCCAGTACCGCGCCTGCGTCGCAACGCTGGAACGCGAGCTGGGCGTATCGCCACTTCCCGAGACGACCGGCCGATATGAAGCGATCCGCGACGCGGTGGTCGCGCCCCCCAGACACGCTGACGAGGGCAATCCGGCGGTCCAGGGACCGCGGCTCCCGATGGTCGCTCGCGACGACGCGCTTGCCGTGATGGAACGGGCGCGGGAGACAGCTACCGTGGACGGCCGGAGCATCCTTGTGATCGGCGAGGCGGGCATCGGCAAGACGCGCCTCGCCGAAGCAGCGATCGCAGTTGCCGGCGAGGCCGGTGGCGCCGTCCTGTCGGCGAGGGCGTATGCGACCGAACGCGCAATCCCCTACGGCCCGATCGTTGAGCTGCTTCGGACCGGCCTTGCGAAGTCTGCCAACCCGGCGAGCGCATTTGGCCCTGGGATCGTCGCGGAGATCGGCCGGCTGCTGCCTGGCGTCGAAGGCGGCAGGAGGCAGCCGCGACTCACCCATGAGGGTCCCGTCGCCCAGTCGCGACTGGTTTCAGCGATCGCAGATGCCCTGACGGCGTTGGTCGCCGGACCGTCCGTCGGGATCGTCTGGATCGACGATATCCAGTGGGCCGACACCGCCACCCTCGAAGCGCTTGCCTACTTGGCGCGGCGCCTGGCAGGCCGACCGCTCGCGCTTATCCTCACGTGGCGTCCCGAAGACCTCGACGGCGACGCACTCGCTCTCGCAGAGCAGCTCGAACATGCGCTGACTACGGTCCGGATCGACCTGGAGCGGTTTGATCGCGGAGCAGTCCGTGTCCTGGTTGCCGCCGCGTCCGGCCAATGGCGTCTCGAGGCTGCCGTGATCGACGAGCTCATGCGTGTCTCCGAAGGGCTGCCGCTCTACCTCGTGGAAGCCCTAGCTGCCGGTCCGCTTGGGGATGGTCGCGTGCCACGAGGCGTGCGGGCGGTCCTGCGGCAGCGACTGGCCGTCTTGGACGGGGTCTCTGCGCAGATCATCGCAGCGGCCGCGGCGATCGGGCGTTCGTTCGATCTTGCGACCGTCCGTCATGCCAGCGGACGCACCGAGGACGAGACGATCGTCGCGCTCGACGAGCTGGTCCGCTGCGGGATGATCCGCGAGGCCACAGCGGAAAGCCCGGCCGACATCCGCTACGACTTCGTCCACGGGGCACTTCGCGACGTCGTCGAGGAGATGACCAGCCTCGCGCGGAGCAGGCTACTGCACCGCCGCATCGCGGAGGCGCTGCGGAGGGATCTCGCCGATCAGGGACGGGACGATCTGGGGCGCCTCGTCCAGATCGCCCAACATGAGCAGACATCGGGACGCAACGCCGAGGCGGCGGAGGCGTTCGCGACTGCGGGGGATGGCGCCGCGGCGGTCTTCGCGAATCGCGAGGCGGTCGGCCACTATGCTGCTGCCATTGCCCTCGGTCACCCCGATCTCGTCCTTCTGCACGCCAGCATCGGTGAACTTCACGCCCGGCTGGGCGACTACGCTGGGGCGATCGTGTCGCTCGAGGCGGCGGCCGCGCTCGCGGCTACGGCCCACCTGGACGATTTGGAGCTAAAGCTGGCGCGAATCCATCTTCGACGCGGCGACCTCGTGGCTGCCGACCGCCACCTCGACGTCGCCCTGGCCGCGACGAACGACGATCGGCTTCGAGCGAGAGCGCTCGTCAGTCGCGCGATCGTGCTGCGGCGAGCTGGCGATTTCGCAGGCGCCGCAGAGGCCGCATCGGACGCGCATGCCGCGGCCTTGGCCGGCGATGACTTGTCGGTGCTAGGCTCGGCCAACCGAATGGTTGGATTGACGGCCCTCGACCAGGACGATCCAGCGCGAGCACGTGCTTCGCTCGAGGCGGCACTCCGCGCGGCCGCGGACGACCCCGATCCAACAGCAGCCGTCGCGGCGCTCGTTGGTCTTGCCATGGCCGACGGCGCCCTCGGGCTGCTCGACGCCTTGGGCGAGCACGGCGAGGCTGCCTTGTTGGCCAGCCGACGGATCGGCGACCGGCACCTCGAGGCCGCCGTCGAGAACCACCTGGCAGACCTCCTGCATGCCGCCGGCCGCAACGAGGCTGCCATGGAGCATCAGCGACGGGCCGTCGTCCTGTTCGCGGAACTGGCGGGCGATCCCACCGATCCAGATCCGGGGATCTGGATGCTTTCCGCGTGGTGACGAATTGGATTGTTGACATTTCCGAGGAGCGACCCGAGACGTGGCTGGGCAACGATCTGCCCGGTGGTGTGTTCGAGAGAGGCGAGCGCTCTGAATCCGGGGATCGAATTGACGTGACCGGCGTGAAGAGAACGATGGGTCGGCTCAGCTCCTTGGCCAAGGTGGAAACTTCGTGTTGATCCTGGCGGCACCCTCGCGTCGGCCCGCCCGCCAGCTCGCCCTCACCGATCAGCCGGGCGACGGTGGCAGCGCGGCGGGCGTCGCTGAGGCGGGCGGGAGTCGACCGACGGGACATGGCGGACCCCCGATGTTGAGGACACGTCGGCTGCGGCCTTGGCGGACTGTCCGCGCGACTCGCCACGTCCGAACTAGGGCGTTACACCCCAGTCGCCGAACTCTTCGTCCTCGCCGGGCGTGTTCGTGATCTGGTGGAGATCGGTGCCTTCTTTGCGCATGATGTAGATGTCCGAATGTGATGCACCATGCACATTGAGCGAGAAGACGATCCAGTCTCCGTCAGGGGACCAGTTCGGGCGCAACGCACGTCCGTCTGTCGCCTCGTCGATCGTGATCGGGCTTGGCTGACCGCCGTCAACCGGAACGAGCAGGAGCGATCCGCCGGCGTCGGTCAGTATGTTTGTACCGTCAGGTGACCAGCTTCCGCTTGCGTCCACCTTTCCGTCGCTCAGAGTGTGCTCGCCGCGGCCATCGACGTTGACGACCATCAGTCGGTCGTGCTGGGCGCGAGAGAAGACGATCTGGCGGCCATCTGGCGAGTAGTCCCCTGGGACGTCATGGCCACCGTCGGGACTCGTTGTCAGGCGAGTTACATCTCCGCCGTCGGAAGCCCGAACTGTGTATAGCCCGTTGCGAGTCGGATTGGTGTCATCCCAGCCTTCACAAGCCAGCCGCGATGCATCGGGTGACCAGGCGAAGCATCCGAGCTGGAGGGGGGCGTCAGGGCTGCCGAACTGCTTGTAGCCCGTTCCGTCGGCATTCACTACCCCCGCAAAGACGAGGCCCTGAGGGCTCTCCACGACGACAGAGAGTCGGCGTCCGTCCGTGGACCACCGAGGCCCTTCGGCATTCCCTGAGAGCAAAGCCTGCTCACCAGTGCCGTCGGTGCTCGCGGTGAACGCGGTGACTCCGCTCGGATAGAAGCGTCCATATGCCAGGCGTCCCCCTGGCAGCGGTCGCGGCGATGGACCGGAGGATGCGGTCGGCAACGGCGTTCGCGTTCCCACCGGCGCGGGCGTAACAGCCGCGGCCGGGGCGCCCGCCGACGGTGGAGCCGACGGAGACCCAGCGCCACTACATCCGATCACAAGGGAGCTCGCCAGCAAACCAACGACGAACTTCACGGCATCCTCCACTGGCTAACGCCTCATGGCCTCGATCTTTGCGGCCGTCGGACTGGCGGGTCGATCGGCGGAACCTGCTCGGCTGTCTCGCCTGCACGGCTGAACCATGCTCTGGGTGCGGCCACGCCGGCGGCGCTGACCCGGCCAGAATCGCCCGAGAGTTCCCGGGACGGCACAGCGGGCCGCGTCGCGGCCCGAGGCTTGACCGGTTGCAACGGCGGGCAGACGCCGAGTCGGACGCTCGCGACGTTGACCGCCGATCGAGGGGATGGAGCCCTTCGGGGCGGTTGTACGGAACTCGTGACCCTCATCGCCACCACTCCGGCCAGCGGCTGAAACCCGTGGTGCCCTTCACCGGTTCCGGGTGCGAGCCGTCGGCGCCAATGACCTGGAACGCATTGTCCGCGTGCTTGAACTCGTCGTCCGTGGGATCGAGGGCGAACAGGATTTGCGATCCATCACATGACCAGGTTGGCGTGATCGGGAAGCCGCCTGCTGGGTCCACAAAGACTCGCCGGAGGCCGCTTCCATCCATCGCGGCGACCCAGATCGTCCCGTCCGACGACAGGCGCTCAGTCGCGAATACGATTTCGCGGCCGTCAGGAGACCAGCGGGCCCAGTCGGCAGGATGCGCCCCGGTACTGACGGCATGAGGTTTGCTCCCGTCGATCCGAACGACCCACAGCGCGCCGCCGGTGTGAGGGTCCGGATCTGGGTGAGCTGAGCGATAGAACAGGATCCATTGCCCGTCAGGCGAGACGTCGAGGGGCACGTCGAGGAGCGGCCCGGGTCGATGGGTGACACGTTTGAGATCGGCCCCATCGGCGACCCGAGCGGTGTAGATCCCGGTT
>JACDAH010000159.1 GCA_013695505.1 Chloroflexota bacterium
CTGGCCTGGGCCCGCGCATCGTCGGAGACGTGCCCTTCGGCGACCCGCCGCGTCGTCGACCAGATCGTCCAGCGCAGGTCGCGCCGGTCGCCCGGCGCCAGCCGGACATCCCAGCGGAACCGAACGGAGCCGCCCTGGCCGACCTGGTCGTCCGAACGGTCATCGATCGGGCCGTGGCCGTCGGCGACGTCGGAAAAGGCAACGTGGGTCGAGCGGCGCATCCCGTCGAGGCCGTCGTAGCCGAATGTCGCCCGGGTGGAGCTGATGGCGATCGGCAGAAGCACCCCGCGCTCCTTGCGGGGATAGCCGCGGACCTCGAAGATATCGGCCCCGTCCGCCCCGAGCTCCAGCTCGACGCTGAACTCGAGCTCACGTTCGGCGTGATTGGTGATCCGGACCCGCTCGACCATGCCGTCGCTGCCGATCAGCCGATCGCGCGAGATCCCGATCGTCCGGCCCGCGACGTCGAGCTCGGGATGGACCTTGGCGGCCGGGTTGCGGTCGGCGCTCGGGTTGGTGAGCTGGATCGAGCCCCGGTAGTTCGCGCCCATCGAGCCCTGAAGGAGGACCGGCCGGCCGCCCCCGACCCGCAACGCCAGGCAGGAGAGGAGGCGCGTGTCGGAGTGGTACAGGCCGAGCCCGCGCGAATCGGGGTGGATGTCGCCGAAGGGGTCCGTCAGGTAGTACAGGTTGCCGTGCTTGAGCACCTGGACGCTGCCAAGGTCGGTCGCCTGCTGGATCGGGACGAGGCGCGGCTGGACGAACCGGACGCCCTCGACCGCCCTGGCTGTCGGACCGGCCGTCGGGCTCGCGGGAGCGGACGACCGCTTGGCGGCGCGCGTCGGGCGTGCCGACGGGGCCGGCTGCTCGTGGGGCGGATCGCCGATCGGCGTCGCCTTTTCCGCCTCGGTCGGCGAGGCTGCCTCAGGACGCCGTGCCATGGTCACCTCCGGTGATCGAAGCCAGTCGGTCGGCCTGGTCGGCCATGACGAGGGCGTCGATGAGTCGGTCGATCTCACCGTCCATGACCCGCGGCAGGGCCGACAGGTCGAGCCCGATCCGGTGGTCCGTCAGTCGATCCTGGGGGAAGTTGTAGGTCCGGATCTTGTCCGACCGGTCGCCGCCGCCGACCATTGAGCGGCGGGCCACGGAGTCGGCCTCCCGCTGCTTCGCCTGCTGGCGATCGTACAAGCGCGAGCGGAGGACGGCGAATGCCTTGGCCTTGTTCTTGTGCTGGCTCTTCTCATCCTGGATCTCGACGACGAGACCAGTCTCGAGGTGAGTGATCCGTACGGCCGAGTCCGTGGTGTTGACCGACTGGCCGCCCGGTCCGGACGAGCGCTTGACGTCGATCCGGACGTCCTTCTCCTCGTCGATGTGGATCTCGACCTCGTCCACCTCGGGCAGGACAACGACCGTCGCGGTCGAGGTGTGGATCCGGCCCGACGACTCCGTCGCTGGGATCCGCTGGACGCGGTGGACGCCGCCCTCGAACTTCAGACGACTCCAGGCCCCGTTGCCGTGGACCTGGACGATGGCCTCCTTGATCCCGCCGATGCCGGTCTCGTTCAGGCTGATCAGTTCCGGCGTGAAACGGTGGCGCTCGGCATAGCGCACGTACATCCGATAGAGCTCGCCCGCGAACAGCGCCGCCTCGTCACCGCCGGCGCCGGCCCGGATCTCGAGGATCACGTCGCGGTCGTCATTCGGGTCGCGCGGCAGGAGCAGAACCTTCATGTCCTCGAGCAGGCGGTCCTCCTCCGCCGACAGGCGGTCGATCTCGTCGGCGACCATCTCCTTCATCTCGGGATCGGCGTCGGCCCCGTCGCGCATCTCGCGGGCGCCGGCCAGCTCGGTCCGGGTGGCCTCGAGCGACTGAAACGCCTGGACGACCGGTTCGAGCCGCGACAGCTCCTGGCCGAGCTTCCGGATTCGATCGGGATCGCGGGACACCTCAGGGGTGGCGAGCTCGGCCTGGACGTCGTCGTACTGGCTGACGACGTCGCGAAGCCGGGCGTCGAGACCGGTCCGATCCGCGTCGCCGCTCATGCTCCCGGAAGCGGCGGGTCGATCGTCAGGCCCGCTTCGGCCTCCGTCACCGATGGCGCTCCTTCGGCGCCGGCCGGAGCCGGACCATGCAGGACCATCGGATTGCGCGGCAGCGTCCCCGACTCGGCCGGCAGCGACTCGCCGTCGGCCCTGAGCGCCTCCTCCATCGACACGATCGCGACCTCGATCATGTCCATCGTCGGCTGGCGGGTCGTGATCATCTGGACGAGGATCCCGGGGTACATGATCGCCCGGACCACCGCGTTCCCGCGGTGCTTGGCGCCCCACTTGAGGATTTCGTAGCCGACCGCCGCGATCACCGGGATCAGCGCGATCCGGCTGCCGATCATGACCAGCGGCTCCTGGCGGCCGACGAGGCTGAACGCGACGATCGAGAGGGCGATGACGACGACGAGGAATTCTGTACCGCAGCGGGGATGGGCAGTCGGGTACTTGCGAACGGCATCGACGACGAGCGGATCGCCGGCCTCGAGGGCGTGGATCGTCATGTGCTCGGCGCCGTGGTACTGGAAAACCCGCCGGACGTCGCTGGCCTGGGCGATGAGGAGCAAATAGCCCAGGAAGATCCCGACCCGGATCAGGCCCTCCACGAGGTGCTGGACGAGGCCATTCTGGATGTTCGACGTGGTCGCGCTCGCGATCAGGAGGGGCAGCAGGAAGAAGATTCCGACCCCGGCAAGAAGCGTCAGGCCGAGCATCAGCGCGATCGAGCCCTTGCCGAGCTCCACGCCCTCGTCGCCCTCCTCGCCGGTTCCGGCCGCCTGGAGCGTCGCGCTTCGGACCAGCCAGCGGGTACCCACGAAGAGCGTCTCGTACAGGACGATCAGCCCGCGCAGGAACGGCAGCCGCGCCCAGCTCGAGCCGTGAAAGCCGGAATCGAGGCGCTCGGTGGCGAAGACGATCCGGCCGTCGGGGTGACGAAGGGCGACCGCGATCGCGTCGCGGCCGCGCATGAGGACGCCTTCGATGAGGGCCTGACCGCCGTAGGAGTAGCGAGGCATCGTGGAAGTCTAGCCCCTGCCGGCGATCTGGCCCGCTCTCCTGGCGCCCTTCGCCGCGCTTCGCCGCCCTTCGCCGATCTTCGCCGATCTTCGCCGATCTTCGCCGCCCTTCGCCGCCCTTCGCCGCTCTTCGTCCCCGATACCAACCCGAGTGGTACGCGGCGCCAGGCTCGGGCGGTTTGGATCCGGATACCAACCAGCGGCCGGTTCTGGTCCCAGGCTGGCCGGAATCGGCTCAAGGTTCGTCCGTTCGACCACCGGGGTTGGTAAGCGGTATCAAACGGCCGGCGCAGTTGCCGCGGGGACGACGGGCTCGACCGCCTCGATTCGGCGGCGGGCCGCGCCGACGTAAGCCTCCTCGAGCTCGATCCCCACGAACCTCCGCCCCAGCTCGATCGCGGCGACCCCGGTCGAGCCGACGCCCATGAACGGATCGACGACGAGATCGCCCGGGTTCGAACCCCACTCGACGAGCTGACGCAGCACCCGGAGCGGCTTCTGGGTCGGGTGGACGGGATTTTTCGTCCGCTCCCTGCCGGCGCAGATGGGCGCCTCGATGAAGTTGTGCATGTCGCGCTGCCGGCCGAAGTTCCAGGTGTGGCCCTTGTCCCAGCACGCGACGATCAGCTCGCACGAGTTCAGAAAGCCGGCCCGGCGCAACTTGGGCGGCGGGTTGGTCTTGTGCCAGACGACGAACTGGAACGTGTCAAACGCCGGGTCGAAGACCTCGTGCCAGCGCCCGAGCATGTTGTACGACGTGAATGCGAACAGCGTGCCCGTCGGCTTCAGGATGCGGCGCAGCTCGGCGAGCCACTCTGCGGGGTCGAAGGCGCGGTCCCAGGCGGCGACGTCGTTGTTGAACGACTTCCGCCAGTTCATGTCGATGTTGCCGGTCGAATAGCCACCGAGGTTGTACGGCGGGTCCGTGCAGATCAGATCGACGCTGGCGTCGGGCACCCGCGCGAGCAGCTCGCGGCTGTCGCCGTGCCAGAGAATCGCGGCCGGCGTCGTCTCGTCGGCCATCGGGTCGATCGCCGGGGCCTCGCTCACCGAGTGATCGTATCCGACGCGCCTCAGCGGACAACGAGATCGAAGTGGGCAGCGGCAGTCATCCCACCAGTCGTGAGCAGTTTCGCGACGCCATCTCATGGGCGAGGCCATCGCGCGGCGCACTGAATCCTGCCCCGCATCATTCCCGGAAGAGCGAGGACGCCCGCTGCCGGATCCCACCTGATCCGGCCGCAAGTCGAGTGTGGCGCGCTCGGGCGTCGCGCCCCGGGACCTCGTGATCGGCCTGGTTGATGGAATCGCGCATGAGCGAGCGTGGCCGACCCGCGGATCGCGCCGGAATCGGCCGGATGGGCCAAGCGCCAAGCGTGTCCATCGTCATCCTGATCAGCCACAGCGAGCAGAGCCACCGGGCGCACCCCGCCTGTCGACCGTTTTATGCGGCTACCGGAAACGGCACGGAAATGTCTCGCCGAACGGCCGCCATGGGAATCGAAAACGGCGGGCCGGGAGACCCGCCGTGAGGGCAGCGCGCTGTGACGGAGCCGTCAGGCCCGGGCCGATCGCTCCAGGCGCTTCTGGAACCGCTCGACCTGACCGGCCGTGTCGATGATGTTCTGGGTGCCTGTGAAGAACGGGTGGCACTGCGAACAGACGTCGACGCGGAGCTCGGCGCTCGTGGACCCCACGGTCCATTCTCGGCCGCAGGACCCGCAGTGGACCTTGGCCTCGTGATACTTGGGATGGATGTCGGGCTTCACGATGTGCTC
>JACDAH010000168.1 GCA_013695505.1 Chloroflexota bacterium
GGGGCGCCCGGGACGATGCCGACCTCGTTGACGATGATGCTGCTGCCGCGGAGGGCCGAGCCGAAGGCATATGCGCCGAGGGCGAAACCGACGATCAGGATCGGCATCGTCACCCACGCCCACTCGCGCCGGTCGATCCTGCGCAGGATGATGTAGTTGAGCGGGCCGATCAGGGCGATGTAGCCGAACAGGAGCAGGAGCAGGCCGCCGAGCGGCGGCAGGGCGAGCGACGGCAGGTTGCTCACCGCCTGGACGATCTGGCTGTCGTCGCCGGTCCCGACGGTGCCGTCGGAGCGGGACGGGATCAGGCCCGGCCAGAGGGACCGGCTGGCCGACGCCTCGGCCACCCAGCCGACCGTCGGGTCGATGCCCAGGATCGTGACGGTGCCGCTGCCGTACGTCGTCTGGGCGGCGACGACCCGGTCGCCGCTCGTGGCGAGGACCCGGCCGCGGATCAGCTCGCCCGCCATCGCCGGAACGTCGGCCGAACCGACCGGCGGCGTGCCGAGGAGCGAGGTCAGCGAGGACCCGGCCACGTCGACGGTCACGCTGGGCCGGTAGGGGAGGATGTCGTCGGGGAAGCCCGCGAGCGAGCCGATGCCGGCGGTCCCACCGACGATCACGAGACGGCCCCCGAGGGCGAGCCAGCCACGCATGGCCGCAAGCTGCTCGGTGGAGAGCGACGAGGCGTCGACGTCCTGCCAGACCAGGCGATCCAGCGCGGACCACGCCTCGATCCTCGCCGGCAGGTCGGCGACGGTCAGCGGCACGATCACCGCCGGCTGCTGGTTCTGAACGGCGGGCAGGCTGAGCTTGCCGACGACACCCGGACCGTTCTCGGCGACGACGCCGACGATCAGCTGGCTCGGATCGTGGATCGTGACCGCGACCTTCTGGCGGAGCAGGATCTGGGTCCCGCTGGCGAGGACGACCTCGAGCTGCTGCCCGAAGGACGGCGGCTGGGCGTGGAGGATCCAGGTCTTGTCCGAGGGGCTGTCGAGCTGGACGGCCGTCGCGTAGCGCGTTCCGCCCTGGCTGCCGCCCTGGAGGCGGAGCTCGCCACTGATCGAGGGACCGGAGTTGACGAGGTGGACCTCGATGGCGATCCACGACCCGAGCCGCGCATGGCCCTGGAGGAGCACGCGCGCGGTCATGGTTGGCGGATCGACGGCGAGGGCACTCGGAGCGGCGGGCCCGGCGGCCGCGAGGGCGGCCAGCCACACGGTCGCGAGCAGGGCGCCGAGGCGAATCATCCGGTGCGGCGCGTGACGGGTCACGGGCACTCCACGTGCGGTCAACGGTTGCGGTCGCAGCATCGACGTCCCGACCCCCCCAAAAGTTGCGCTCGCTGCCGCGCTGGCCGCTACGCTCCGACGGCCGGGCCCGAAATTGATGACGGCGCAACGGGCGTCGCTATCGTACGATGCCGGTCCGGGGCCGCCACCGTCGCATCGTCATCGACGGATGGCCCGATCGCCGACCGGCTCGTCATCGATGAGCCTCGACCCCTGAGGATTCCGTGCCCCTGATTCGCCCCTTCCGCGCCCTCCGCTACGCCGTCGACGTCGTCGCCGATCCCGGGGCGGTCGTCGCGCCGCCCTACGACGTGCTGACGCCCGCCGATCAGACCCGGCTCCTCGCCCGCCACCCGAAGAACGTGGTCCGCCTGGACGCCCCGCTCGAAGAGGCCGGCGATGCCGAAGACGACCGCTACCGGCGGGCGGCACGGACGCTGGCCGCGTGGCGGTCCGACGGCACCTTCCACAAGGACCCTCGACCGGCCATCTACGTCCACGAACAGGTCTATCGCGTGCCCGGCACGGCCGTCGAGCGGACCCAGCGGGGCTTCTTCGCACGGCTCCGGCTGGAGCCGCTCGGGGCTGGTTCCGGGGTGCTGCCCCACGAGCGGACCCTTGCCGGTCCGCGCGAGGACCGCTACCGGCTCCTGCGCGCGACCGGGGTGAACACCAGCCCGGTCATCGGGCTGTACGACGACCCGAGCGGCCGCGCCGCCGCCATCCTGGCCACGCTGGCTGCCGGCCCGCCGCCGATCGATGTGGTCGACGACGACGGGGTCGAGCATCGACTGTGGGTGGTGGAGGCCGACGGCCCGCAGAGCGGCCCGGTCGGCGAGCTGATCGCGATCGCGGCTGCCGAGCCGGTGACGATCGCCGACGGCCACCATCGCTACGAGACGGCGCTGCGCTATCGCGACGAGCGGCGGATGAGCCGGTCGTGCGAGGAGGATCCGGCGTTCGACTACCTCTGATGCTGTTCCTCGAGACCAGCGCCGAGCCCCTGACGGTCCTGCCGACGCACCGCCTCGTCGCGGGCCTCGGGCCGGACGGGGTCGCGCGACTTCGGGACCGGCTCGGCGAGCTGTTCTCGGTCACGCCGGCGGACTCCGATCAGCTCCTGGCCGCGTTCGGCGGCCGGGCGGATGTCCGGGGCGGCGACGGCCGGTTCGGGATCTGGACCCGCGACGGTGGAGCGCTCCTGACCGCTCGCCGGGCCGCGTTCGAGCCGCTCCTCCCCGCCGGCGGCCCAACGGTTCGTCGCCTGGACGTGGTCCTGCTCGGCGTCGCCCTCGAACAGCTGGCCGGGATCGATCCGGATGCCGTGGCCGCCGGCGGCGGGGTGTCCTTCACGAAATCGGCCGCCGACGGGGTGGACGCCGTCGATCACGCCCGCGACGATGTCGACGCGGTGTTCCTGCTCGAGCCGACTCCGGTCGCTTCCATCGCCGCCGTCGCCGCCGAGGGCGACGTCATGCCCCAGAAATCGACGTACTTCTACCCGAAGGCCCTGACCGGCCTCGTCCTCAATCCTCACGAATGGTGAACCGCCCCATGACCAAGCCTCAAATCGACACCCGCCGATGACGGAGTCCACGCCGGACCAGATCCTCGCCCGGGCCCAGGTGCCTTCGGCCAACGGACGGCCGGTCCGCAAGGACGAGATCGAGATCCACGATCGGGGTGTCTACATCGAGTCGTGGCTACCCGAGCGTCGCTCGCGCCGGAAGCCCCTCCTGTTCGTGCATGGCGAGCTCGCCGGATCGTGGCTGTGGGAGCGCTTTCTCGGGTACTTCGCGTCGCGGGGTTGGGAAGGCCACGCGCTCAACCTCCAGAACCATTACTGGTCGCGGACGGTCGATCCCACCGAGCTCACGTTCGAGACCTACGTCGACGACGTCGTCGCCTGCCTCAACCGGCTCGGACCGACCACCGTCGTCGTCGGCCACGGGCTCGGCGGGCTCCTGGCGATGAAGGCGACCGAGCAGGCCCCGATCGGCGGTCTGGTGCTCCTCTCGTCGGAGCCGCCGGCCGCCCTCCGCGAGCCGGCCGAGACGCACGAGCTTCGCGAGGTGCCGGACGTCTACGGGCGCGGCCGGATCGGCTGGTCGACGCTGCCGGAGAAGCTCCTTCGCGATCATCGCGACCTCACCCTCGCCGACGTTCTCCGGATCCAGCATCTCCTCGGCCAGAAGCCGCACGAGAGCGGTCGCGCGTTGCGGGCGGTGCTGGCCGGGATCGCGGTGGACCCGCGACCCTTCGCCGAGATCCCACGTCTCGTGATCGGCGCGGGCCTCGACCAGTTCGTGTCGGAACCTGAATCCGAGCGCCTGGCCGAATGGCTCGGCGCCGAGTACGAGCCGTTCGGGGCCCATTCCCACTACGGCCTCGTCGTCGGCGAGCAGAGTCACCAACAGGTCGCTGACGCGATCCGCGGATTCCTCGAGGCGAATCGCCTCTGATCTCAAAAGAGTTGCGCAGGGCAGGCTGGCTGCCGGGGCATTTTCGGCGCGCCGGTCCGCCGGTCGCAACTGGCGACGATCCGGCCCGGTTGCTATCATCCCGGTCCGGCCGCGACCTCGATCCGCAGGGACCTGATCCGTCGCCAGCCGCCCGGCGCCGCATTCGTCTAGAGGCCCAGGACACCGCCCTCTCAAGGCGGAGATCACCGGTTCGAATCCGGTATGCGGTACCAAGCCCCATCGCCGCGCTCGGGAACCGCGCCGCGGGGC
>JACDAH010000175.1 GCA_013695505.1 Chloroflexota bacterium
GGCGACGATCACGGCCGCCCCGCCGACCGCGAGCGGGAGCGCCGCCGCGACGACCGACCCGAAGACGAGCAGCAGGGCGAGCGCGGCGAGCGGCAGCGACACGACCTCGCTCCGCCGGAGGTCGGACTCCGACACCGCCTGGACGTCGCCGTAGAACGCCGGGCCCCCGGCGAGCTGGACCTCGATCTCGGCGGGCTGGGCCAGCCGCTCGCGGATCCCGGGCAGGGCGGCCGGGGAATCGTCGGGCGCGATCGACAGGAAGACGATGTCGTAGGCGGTGTGGCCGTCGTTGGAGACCTGGCGCGGGCTGAGCGTGTGGGGCAGGATCCGGACGACGTGGGGCGCCTCCGGGACGCGTGCGATCGCGGCTGCCGCTGCGGTCTCGAAGACGTGGCTCCCGGCGGTCAGGGTGTCGCTGTGGAGGACGACGACGACCGCCGACGGCGGGCTGGCGAGCTCGGTCTGGAGCAGGCTTTTCGCCCGCGCGGACTCGAGGTCGTCGAGGATGAAGCCGCCGGCTCGGAGGACTCCGACGACTCGCGGGGCGAGCGGGATCGCGATCAGCACGACGGCCGCCCAGACGATCACGATCGGCCAGCGCCGACGGACAGCAAAGCGCCCGAGCCGGGCGAATGGATCGCGGTCGATCGGCCGGCGATCAGTCTCGCCGCTGTCGGGCGCCGGCACGATTCCGGGCAGCCCGGTTCGGCCAGGTTCATTTGGGGAGGTCGACATGCGTGTCGTCATGCTATACATCGGCTCGTTCTTGGGGGCTTGACGAGAACCTTGGGAGATGACGATCGACGCGACTGGGGGCGCCGGCGCCGGATCGATGACCACGAGCGGAGATTGGCCAGCCATCGCTGAATGGGCGGGCCAGCTCGCGACGACGATCGGGCGCGAGCAGCCGACCGAGCACGTCGCCGTCTTCGTGTTCGACAATGACGCAAACGGCCTCCGTCTGGCCGCCCAGGTGTGGGGCGCCGGCGAGGACACCGGCGAGGTTGTCGTCGGCGATTGGCTTCTGCCCCTCGAGGGCTCGGTCTGCGGCCGGGTCTACCGCACCGGCGTTGCTGCGTTGTGCGCCGACATCGGGCTGGACCCCGACTACCGTCCGTTTCCGGGCGGCCGCACCCGCTCCTCGCTGACCGTGCCGATCGGCGGACCCAGCGAGGTGTTCGCCGTCATCAATGTCGAGGCGCCGTGGGTCTCCGCCTACTCGATCCGCGACTACGAGCGACTGACGCAGCGGGCGGCGACGGCTCTGGCCACGTTCCCTCTCCGCCGCTTCGCCTGACCCGCGCCGGTCCCGTCCCGCGGCCTGTTCGGCTCCGGCCATCTGCTAGCATCTGGGCCACGTTCGCCAGCCGCAACGAGGGCCCCGGTGCAGCTCTTCACGATCTTCTTCTCGCGGCCGTTCGAGTTCGGTGTCGCGACCGCGATGGCCGTCTTGATGTTGGTGATCCTGCTCCGGGCCGCTCTGTCGTCCGAAGGTCCCTCGGGCCTCGGTCGGCTGATGGGCAAGCCCACCTCGAAGTTCGTGTTCGGCTTCCTGTTCCTCGCCTGGGCCGTCGTCTTCGGGATCGGCCTCCAGCTCGTCCCGCACGAGGGCGCAAACTCGCCCTACGGCGGGATCGGCCTGATCGCGATGTTCACCGGGTTCTTCATCATGATGGGCTTCCTCTGGTCGGTGATCGGGGAATAGCCCGCCCGCGGCTAGCGCTAGCGGCTCGCGTCGATCACGCAGAAGCGGTTGCCCTCGGGGTCGGCGAGGATGACGTAGTCGGCGTCGGGCGGGCGCTTGTCCCACTGGACCTCGGTGGCGCCGAGGGCGAGCAGCCGGCGGACCTCCGCGGCCTGGTCATCGGCGTACAGGTCGAGATGGATCCGCGGCGGAACGTGGACCTCCGAGCTAACCCGGTCGAGTGACAAGTTCGGCCCGATCCCGTCCTTCGGACTGAGCAGGGCAAAGTCGCCCGGGCGATCGATCCGGACCGTGTACTCGAGCGCAGCCGACCAGAAGGCCTTCTGGCGTTCGATGTTGTCGACGCGGACGACGATCGACCCGACTCGGAGCATTGGGGCAATCTAGCGCACCGCTCCCGCGTCTCTCGGGCCCGGGCGCGGCGGGACCTTCGAGCCTCTGGACCTGCGTTCGACCGGGGCGCTATCATCGCCCGAAGTTGCAGTCTGCATAGACTTTATGCGTCCGGCGGCATCGCCACCCGACGAACATTAGGAGGCCGCCCGAGTTGGACGCCCAGGAGATCAAGGCCGCGGTCGCCCATCAGGCGGCGGAGCGGGTGGCGGCGGAGCCGCCCTTCGTGAATCGGCGCGATCCCGCCCAGGTGCTCGGTCCGGACGGTCGGCCCGCCGTGAGCCGCCGCGCCCCGATGTGGGACGACGTCCCGGACGAGAAATGGAACGACTGGCGCTGGCAGCTCAGCCACCGGGTCAACGACCTGGAGGAGATCGAGCAGGTCCTCAACCTCACCGACGACGAGCGCGAGGGCCTGTCGGCCAAGGACAAGTTCCGGGTCGACATCACGCCGTACTTCATCTCGCTGATCGACCCCGACGATCCGGACGACCCGATCCGGCGTCAGGTCATCCCCCTCGGGCGCGAGCAGCAGGCGTTCACCGCGATGATGGAGGACTCGCTCGCGGAGGACCGTCACTCTCCCGTTCCGGGCCTCGTGCACCGCTACCCGGACCGCGTCCTGATGCTCGTCACGACGCAGTGCGCGAGCTACTGCCGCTACTGCACGCGATCGCGGATCGTCGGCGACCCGACCCAGAACTTCAACCGGAAGGACCACGAGGCCCAGCTCGACTACCTCCGCCGGACTCCGCAGGTTCGCGATGTCCTGATCTCCGGCGGCGACGGCCTGACGCTTGCCCCGAAGCTGTTCGAGTCGATCCTCCGCGGCCTCCGCGAGATCCCCCACATCGAGATCATCAGGATCGGCTCGCGGGTGCCGGTCTTCCTGCCCCAGCGGATCGACGACGAGCTGTGCGCGATGCTCGAGCAGTACCACCCCCTCTGGATCAACCTCCATTTCAACCACCCGAACGAGATCACGCCCGAGGTCTCGCGCGCCGTCGACAAGCTGACGAAGGCGGGGCTTCCGGTCGGCAACCAGTCGGTGCTCCTGGCGGGCGTCAACGACTGCGTCCACATCCAGCGCTCGCTGGTCCACAAGCTCGTCGAGAACCGGATCCGGCCGTACTACCTCTACCAGTGCGACCTCGTCGAGGGCTCCGGTCACTTCCGGACGCCGGTCGGCAAGGGCCTCGAGATCATGGAGGGGTTGCGCGGCCATACCTCGGGGTACGCGGTCCCGACGTTCGTCATCGACGCGCCCGGCGGCGGCGGCAAGATCCCGGTCATGCCGAACTACCTGATCAGCTACTCCGATCACAAGGTCGTGCTCCGCAACTACGAGGGCTACATCACGACGTACGAGGAGCCCGAGACGTACACCCGCCACGACTCGGCGTCGTGCTCCTACTGCCAGCACGAGCGTCCAGAGGCCGGCCAATCCGGTGTTCTCGGCCTGCTCGAGGGCGAGCGGATGTGGATCGAGCCGAAGGGATTCGAGGAGGTCCACACGCGCGGCAACACCGAGGCCCACCGGCTCCAGGACCCGTCGAAGTGGGTCCCGTTCGGGGTCGGCGCGATCGAGGGAACCGCAACCCGACCGTTGCGAGTCCTCGAGCGCGGCGACGGCGCGCCCTCGACGCTCAGCGACGAGGTTCGCGCGGCGACGGAGACGAACGCCGGGGTGGTCGAGCCGGGTGATCTCGCGAGCGAGGAGCAACGGGCGGAGCGGCGGCAGGCGGAGTCCGAGCTGGCATATGGCCCAGGCGAGGAGCCCCGGCCCCGCGACGGCGAGCCGACGGGCTCGGCCCACGGGGAGCTGCTCTAGGCTCCGAGCCGCATCGGCGCCCGCCCTTCTCGATCGGACTTCCACTCCCACCGGCAAAACCGGGCCCAGGCGCGGCATTGGCCGGCCGATCTTGTTCGTGGCCGGCGGCCTGATCCCGATCACCGTCCCGTTTGCCGCTCCCACCGGAATCGCCGGCCATGGGCGCACGCCGGCCGCGGAGGCGTAGCGCCGTGATCCTGCCGGCGCGCGAATCGACCCAGACGATGCCCGGTGTGGTCGGCGGCATGAGTCCGCCATCGCCGCCGAGCGCCCGGACCCAGCCGACTGACGACCCCGGAAACCGCGCGCGGAACACTTCGGGGTACCGCTGGACGAGGCGTCGGTTCGCCGCCGTGTCGACGAGCAACCAGCAGGTCGCAACGCGATACCCGCGTGACGCCGCCAGGTCCTCGACCTCGCCCACCTGCCGGGACGACGATCGGGCAGCTGCGCCGAGATCCTCGAGGCGGTTCCAGATCTCGCACAGCACCATCACGCGGTGGGTGTCGTCGCGGAGCCCGAGGTCGGTCGATCGACCCGATGGCGTCGAGAGCTCGAACGAGCCCGTGCGGCCGGGGCCGCGCGCGATCGACAGGAGGAGCTCCTGCGCCGCGAGATGGCCTGCGTCCCGTGTCTCGGCGGCACCGATCGCGCGCGAGAACGTGGCGGCGAATGGCCGATTCAGTGCGGCACGGAGC
>JACDAH010000183.1 GCA_013695505.1 Chloroflexota bacterium
GATCTCGCCGCGTGCCTCATCCAGCCGACCACCCTCAACCATCGGCTCTCGACGCCGAACAAGCTGTTCGAGGCGATCGCGGCCGGCGTCCCGCTCCTGGCCGCCGACCTGCCGGCGATCGCCGAGATCGTGCGCCGCTGGGAGGTCGGCTGGCTGGTCGACCCGACCGACATCGACGCGATCCGCCATGGCCTGCGGAGCCTGATCGATCAGCCGGAGCTGCGGGCGGCCATGGCCGAACGGGCGCGCATCGCGGCGGCGACGGAGCTCAACTGGGCCCACGAGTTCGCCGCCCTGGCCGATCTGTACGATCGAGTGGGAGGGTCATGACGGTCGATTGCGCCCCCGTCCGTCGGGGCCGCCACGCAGCTTTCCCGCTGCAGAGAACAAACCCCGCGAACCGATCCGACCCGGCGCTGATTCCCTTGGGTGCGATCCCGCCGATCCAGGCGGGTCACGCTCAGATGGGCCGCCGAGGGGCCCTTCCTCGGGCTGGAGTCGGTTCAGATGGGCCCGTCGGGGCGATTCTTGTTCACTCCAGCGGGAAACCTGCGCTCATCGAGAGCTCGAAGATTGGCGTCCTATCAGTTGAATGGTCATGTATGCCCCCGCGCCGTTCCTCTTGCGCGGGCGGCGACTGACCGACCGCGTGGAGCCTAAACGGCGCGCGTCGCGGCGATCCGGGCGGCCTCTGCGGCCTTCTCGGCCCGGGTCCGCTCGCTGTTGGCCTTGTGGAGCTCGACGATCTCCGCGGGGTCGCCCTCGGCGATGACCTGGCCGTGCTCCAGGAGCATCGCCCGGTTGCAGAACTCGGTGACCCAGTTCATGTCGTGGGTCACCAGGACGATGCCCTTGGCCGCCCGGACCAGCTCCATGACCCGGGCCTGGCTTTTCGCCCGGAAGACCTGGTCGCCGGTCGAGAGCACCTCGTCGAGGAGCAGGAGATCGGGGTCGACCGACGTCGCGATGCTGAACCCGAGCCGGGCCCGCATGCCCGACGAGTACGTCCGGATCGGCGCGTCGATGAAGGCGCCGATATCGGTGAACTCGACGATGTCCTCGAGCCGCCCCTGGATCTCGCGGGTGCTCATCCCCAGGAACGCCCCGGCGAGGAGGATGTTCTCGCGGCCGCTGAGATCCTGGTCGAAGCCGGCGCCGAGTGTCAGAAGGCTGGAGACCTGGCCGCGGATGTCGATCTCGCCCTCGGTCGGGGTGATGATCCCGGCGAGCACCTGGAGGAGGGTGCTCTTGCCGGCGCCGTTCGGCCCGATGACCGCCAGCGACTCGCCGCGTTCGACCTTGAACGACACGTTCCGGAGCGCCCAGAAGTGGCTCGGCCCTTCGTCGCGCCGGAACATGTTCGTGAACGACTCGCGGACGGTCGTCTTGCGGGTGAACCGGAGGCTGTAGCGGACGCCCAGATCGCGGACCTCGATCGCGAATCGCTCGGCGTCGCTGACCGAGCTCGGCGCGTATGGATCGTCGGGCAGCTCCGGGACCGGCTGTGGGTCGAGGGTCTCGGCGGGAGCGCTCACAGCACCTTCGCGAACGATGGTTCGACCCGCTTGAAGAACAGGATCGCGAGGCCGATGAGGAAGAACGACAGGAACGTCACGACGAGCAACCCGGACCAGACCGGCGGCTGCCCGTAATAGATGACGTTGCGGTATGACTCGAACAGCGGCACGAACGGGTTCAGGGACAGAAGCCGCGAGATCATCGGATGCTCGGCCCCGAGCTTCTCGATGTCCTGGACCGAGAAGAGGGCCGGCGACAGGTAGAACCACAGACGAAGGGCGTGGCGGGTGACATTGCCGACGTCGCGGTAGAAGACGTTGACCGCCGACAGGGCGATCACGAGCCCGATCGTGAACAGGTACTGGACGACCGCAATGATCGGGATCAGGACGATCAGGACGCTCAGCCGATGGGAATAGAAGATCAGGAGCAGCGCGAACAGCGGGATGAGCCCGAAGGCGAAACTGACGATCTCGCCGAGTGACGTCGAGACCGGCAAAATGATCTTGGGGAAGTGGAGCTGCTTGATCAGCTTCTCGCGGCTGATGACCGCCGAATTGCCGTCACTGATGCTCGACTGAAACCATTTCCAGGGCAGGATCGCGGCAAAGATGAAGAGCGGGTAGTCCGCCTTGGTCGTCGCCCGGATGACGGTGATGAGGACGACATAGACGAGCATCTGGAGGAGGGGGTCGAGCACCCACCAGACGTTGCCGAGGACCTTGTTGGCGCCCTTCTTCTTGAGCTCCGCCTGGACGAGGTAGCCGGCCAGCCGGCGGCGGCTCCAGATCTCACGAATGCCCTCGACGATCAGCCCGATCGGTCTGAGTTTCTGCTTGCTCCGATACGTGATTGTCGTCGTCGCCTGTGAGGTCGCCATGCGCGGCGTACGGTACCATGCCCGTCGCCGCGCCGGGTCCGACCCGGCCCGGCCGGCCGCCCTCGAAGTCGCGCCCATTGTCCCGATCGGAGTCGCCCTTCTTGGCAGATCTGTCTCGCGCGGCGCGACGCGTCCTCGGCCCTCTTCGGCCCGTCCTGCGGCCGATCTGGCGACGCCTCCGCCCGGCCCCTCCGCCGGCCGCCCGCAAGCACGTCCCGACGGACACGGAGCCGCGCAAGGTCAAGGCGATCCGCGAGGACCAGCGCTGGCTCTACTTCCACGAGGCGCCCGAGAATCAGAGGATCTCCGTCCTCGAGGGTCGTCACCCGGGGGCCCGCGTACTCCTGGTCGCGACGGGGCCCTCGGCCAGGCAGGTCCTGCCGTTCGACGATCGCCTCAAGGAGCGCTATGACGTCGTCGTGGCCCTGAACGGCAGCATCGCCCACATCAAGAGCGCCGACTACTTCCTCGCCGTCGAAAGCCATGCCCACATGTGGGACTGGTACTACACCCCGGTCCCGCCCACGGTCACCCGGTGCGTGTCCGAGTCGGGGCTCCGCTTCGCCCGGGAGTCGGGCAAGCCGGACGACCAGCCGGCTCTGCTCCTCCTCCGTCACCTCTACGAGACGCCGGTCGACATCCGCCGCTACCGCAACGCGTCCGGTGAGGAGGGCCTCCTCAACGGATCGCGCGGCGAGACGCTCCTCGGCCGCGGCACGGTCACCGCCCAGGCGCTCCACTTCGCCGGCATGCTCGGCGCGTCCGTGATCCACGTCATCGGCGCGGACCTCCACTTCCACGGCCCGGTCCAGCACTTCTATGGCCAGAACGAGTACGGGACACACGAGGTC
>JACDAH010000214.1 GCA_013695505.1 Chloroflexota bacterium
CCTCCGTACCCGACGGCGCCGCGCCCGCCGGCGCCATCGCCGAGCCAACGCGGGCCGGGCCAACGCGCGGCGACCCGTGACCGATCGCCTCGGCCGGGCCGACCTCCACATCCACACCCTCGCGTCGGACGGGCTCGATCCGATCACCGCGATCCTCGACTTCGTCGAACAGTCGACCGATCTCGACGTGATCGCGATCACCGATCACGAGCGGATCGACGCCGCGCTGGCGGCCCGGACGATGGCTCGTGACCTCGGTCACCGGGCCGAGATCGTCGTCGGCGAGGAGGTCTCGACGCTCGGCGGCCACCTGCTCGCCCTGTTCATCGAGGAGCGCGTCCGGCCGCTCCGCAGCCTGAGGACGACGATCGCCGAGATCCACGAGCAAGGCGGCCTGGCCATCCCCGCTCATCCGCTCGTTCCGTACCCGCTCTGCGCCCAGGGTTGGGTCCTCCGCCGCCTCATGGCGTCGAAGGATCCGCGGGTCCGACCCGATGCGATCGAGACATTCAATCCAACGATGCTCGGGCGCCCGTGGCACGGTCGCGTGGTCCGGTTCGCGGCCGAGCACGGCCTCGCCGCCGTCGGCAACAGCGATGCCCACAAGGCCATCGCGATCGGCACGGGCTGGTCGACGTTCCCGGGCCGGACCGCGGACGATCTGCGAGCAGGGATCGAGGCCGGCGCAACGCGTCAGCACGGGTCCTTCCACGGAACCGGCCGCCAGGTGTTCACCTTCGGCGAGCAGCTCCGCAAGTATTCGAGCGATGCCCGGGCTGCGGTCCGCTCCAGGGTCCATCGCGACGGCACCGGGCGCGATCTCGGCTACCCTGGCGGCTGCCATCGACCGCCCCGATTCGAAGAGGCCTGGCTCGGCCGCCGGACGACCCCGGCCGAGCCGGAGCAGAATCGCGGCCGATGAAGATCGGGCTCGTCACGCCGTACGTGTATCCGCTTCCCGGCGGCGTGACCCAGCACGTCCGGTACCTGTACGAGAACCTCCGCCTCCGGGGCCACGACGTCCGCATCCTGACGAGCAGCCATGGCCTCCAGCGCGCATCCGAGGGCGACATCATCCGGATCGGGAAGGGCTTCTCGATGCCGGTCAACGGCTCGGTCGGGACGATCACGCTCTCGCCACGATTCGTCTCCCAGGTCCGGGCGATGCTCGAGCGAGAGCAGTTCGACCTGCTCCATTTCCACGAGCCGTTCGTCCCGTTCCTGTCGCCGATCATCCTCCGCCTCTCGACGAGCGTGAATATCGCGACCTTCCACGCCTACGGTGGCTTCTCGCCGTCGTACGAGTTCGGGAGCAAGGTGATGAAGGGCGAGGCGGCCCGGCTTCACGGCCGGATCGCGGTCAGCGGGGCAGCGAAGCACTTCATCGACCGCTATTTCCCGGGCGAGTACAAGGTGATCCCTAACGGCGTCGACGTCTTCCGTTTCCAGCGGGCCGTCCCGATCGCCCGGTGGCAGGATGGCACCCGGAACCTCCTCTTCGTCGGCCGGTTCGAGCCGCGCAAGGGCCTTCTCGAGCTCCTCAAGGGATACCGGATCCTGCGCAAGACCGGCTGCGCATGCCGGCTCCTCGTCGTCGGGACCGGACCGCTCGGCAAGGAGGCGCGGCGATACGTAGCGACCCGCCGGCTTAAGGGCGTCGAGTTCCTCGGCCGCGTCAGCGACGAGGAGAAGGCCCAGCTTTTCCGGACCGCAGACGTCTACATCTCATCGGCGACCGGCGGCGAATCGTTCGGGATCGTCCTGCTCGAGGCGATGGCCGCGGGGACCGCGATCGTCGCGTCCGACATCCACGGCTACAAAGGCGTCGTCAGACGCGGCCGAGAAGGGCTCCTTGTCGCGCCGCGCGAGCCGAAGGAGATCGCCGGCGCAATCGCCCGGCTCCTCCGCGACGATGAGCTGCGGCGGGCGATGGGCGAGGCGGGCCGGGAGCGGGCGGAGGAGTTCAGCTGGGAGCGGGTCACCGCCAAGGTCGACGATTTCTACGGCCTCGTGATCCGCCGACTCGCGGCCCGCGGCGACCTGCCGGCCGGGTTCCATGCCCCCATCCCGCCATCACCCCGGCAGCCGGGCCAGCCCAAGGGCGGCGGGCCCCGACCCGGACCCGGCATGGAGCCCGGAGCTCCAGCCGGCACGGAGCGCGGCCCGGAGCCGGATCCCGACCCGGAGCCGGTGGTGGCATCCGCCGACTGACGCGCGTCAGTCTCCGGCGGCGCCTCCGCCAGCTCCCCGCGGCAGGCCGGGCCCGAGCTCGACCGCATCGCGTTCCTCTGCATCGCGTTCTGCGAGGGTCAGCCGCCACACCCACGCCGAGTAGCCGACCACGAGCGCCAGGAACACGACCGACCCGGCGAGGAGCAGCGGCACCGGCCCGAACAGCTCGATGTTGACGGTCGCCTTGTTGTTGTTGATCGGGAACTGGAATGCATAGAGGTAGGTCGGCAGGACGCCTTGGTAGACGTTGGCGATCGCCGTTGGCAGGGGCAAGGCGCTGAAGTTCGGGTAGACGACCACGAACCAGCCGACGATCGCCACCACCGCACCGACGACGAAACGGCGGGCGTCGCGGGCGGTAGCCACGAACGCCGCGATCGCCACGGCGGGGATGGCCAGGACGATCGCGACGGGTTCGACCGGGATCCGGTCGAGCGTCAGCAGCGTGCTGTCGCCCAGCTGCGTCTGGACCAACCAGGTGGCCACGATCGCGACCGCCGCCGTCGCACCGAGCCAGAGCAGGGTCACGTTCGATGAGCTGATGCGTCGCCCGCCGATCCAGACATCGCGGCTCGGATCGTTCGCCTCATCGCCAAGCCGGCCGAACAGGCGGACGACGATGAGCGCGGACAGTCCGACGATCGCTGCCAGCGCGGCAGTCTGGGTCGAGAGCAGGAACTGGGGGATGATCGGCGGGCAGGCCTGCCCGTTCGGGTTCACCCGGTCGACGCCGACGAAGCCGCACAGGGGCCGGTCGAGGACCCACAGGATCGCCGGCCCGAGGATCGCGACCGCCGCCGCCAGTCGGGCGAGGACCCACGTCCGCCACGAGGCGCCGTGCCACACCTCCGCGAGGAAGTAGCCGAGGGCGAGGATCAGGAAGGGCAGGCTCGTGTAGTAGTGGTACTGGAATGCCGCCCGGTCGATCCGCGCCCAGGCGATCCACTGGAACGCGAAGCCGATCATGATCAGGGCGAGCGGCAGGCTCCGACGGGCGAACGCCTGCCAGGCCGCGAAGGCGAGCGCCGGCAGGCCCAGCCACCAGACGACGATGTTGCCGGCGTCGTAGATCGCCGCGGTGGTGTTGCCGGCGAAGCCCTCCTGGTAGAACCAGACCGGCTTGAGGTCGAACAGCCACGCCCACCACGGCGAATCGGCCGCGTGCGGCACGGCCAGGCTGTTGTGGTACCCGTACATCGCACCGGTGAGGTCGATCAGCGTCTGACCCTCGTGACCCGGCGGCCAGGACGCGAGCAGGACGTGGTTGTCGATGAGCGCCCACGGGATGTAGGACACGATGTAGACCCCGATCGGGACGACGAGGAGGCAGGCCACCATCCAGATGACGGGCAGCCCGAGCTGGGCGCCGGGCCGGAGCCAGTCGGCGGCCGGTGGTGGGCTGGGCGGGGGCAGCAAGGCGGCCGGCTCGTCCGGGG
>JACDAH010000219.1 GCA_013695505.1 Chloroflexota bacterium
TCACCCGTCCCCGTTCGCGCTCGACCTGGACCTTGAACGGACCTCGTTGAAGCGTGATGACCCGATTGTCGAACGCGTCGCCATGCACGTCGGAAGTCACGCTATAGCCGGCCGACGAAAGCTGGGACACGGCTCTCGTGACCTCGTCGTCGTCCGTCCTCATGGCGCGATCAGCTTCCAGCCCTCGGGGCTTAAGACGTATCCGTTCTATCAGGATGTTGATCTCCCATTCGAGGGCACTGCCCGGTTTCACCTGGTCGATCGCGGTCGAGAGCAGGACGTCGTCGCCCGACTTGATGATGTCATTGAGGAAAGCACGGTTGGCCGCCTCCTGCTCGACCTCCGACGCGGGCGCGGCTGACCAAGCGCCTGGAACAGATCAGAAGCACAATGGCTGGGGCGACATGCCCGAGGCGATCGCGGTGGCGTCACCGGCCCGTCGCGAGGAGCTGTGTCGGATCGTCGTCGAGCGGGTCGTGATCCGGGACCGCAGGCTCGAGTCGATCGCCTGGACACCGCCCGTCCGCCCGTTCTTCGAAAAACAGCGGGTGTGCCCCCAAGGGGATTCGAACCCCTGATCTCCACCTTGAAAGGGTGGCGTCCTAGGCCTCTAGACGATGAGGGCGAGGCGGGGCCGAGTGTAGCAAAGGTCCCTAGCCGGACCGGACCATGATCAGGATCACCGCCGCCGCGAAGCAGCCGGCCGCCACGAGGGACGCGACTCCGCCGACGATCGCGTGCCCGAACGCCCGGGCGTCGCGCCCGCCGACGCTCGACCGCCACGCCGCGCGCGCCCCGACGAACGCGATCGCGACGAACACCAGGCCGAGGACGACCGCGCCTGACGCGAGCAGCGGGATCTGCGAGGCGTCGCGGACCGTGATCGCGTAGGCGACGTACGCCAGCGACAGGATCAGGGCGATGACGATCAGGACGCCGGTCACAGTGATCGGGATCGGGCCCAGCCTCCGGCCCTCCGGCCCTCCGGCGCGGACGGCCGCATCCTGGCGGGTGGGGCCGCGTCGTCGGTCGCTCATCAGCGGGGAGCGTAGCAGTCCGGGTAGGATCGCCGCCTCACACGGGGAGTCGAATGCGGATTGCGCAGCTCGCGCCGACCTACGAGCGGGTGCCGCCACGGACGTACGGCGGCACCGAGCTCATCGTCCACCTGGTCACCGAGGAGCTGGTCGCTCGGGGCCATGACGTCACGCTCTTCGCGACCGGCGATTCGCGCACGGCGGCGACCCTTCGCAGCGTCACCCCGGCGCCGCAGCGCTACGGCGAGCCGTCGGACGAGGGCCTGACCCACGCCGAGTACGTCCAGCTCGCGAACGCCCAGGCAGCCTTCCAGGCCGCCGCCGACGGCGCGTACGACCTCGTTCACAACCAGGCCGGGATCGAGGGCATGGTCCTGGCCGAGAAGTCGGATACGCCGGTGATCTCGACGATGCACAACCCGTTCGCGCCGGCAACCCAGTCGATCTGGGACTTCTACCCGTGGTTCCATCACGCCGTCTCGGCCGCCAGCGCCGCCTCCTTCCCGGCCCGCGGCGCCCTGCCTCCGATCCATCACGGGATCGACGTCGGCTCGTTCACGTTCGGGCCCCGGCCCGATGGCGGGTTTCTCCTTTTCCTCGGCCGGTTCAACCGGGCGAAGGGCGCCGACCGGGCGATCGAGGCGGCCCGGCGGGCAGGCCGCCGCCTGATCCTCGCCGGCAAGGTCGACGCCGCCGACGCGGACCACGTCCGGGCGACGATCGAGCCGCTGATCGACGGCGTTCACGTCCAGTACGTGGGCGAAGCCGACGCGGAGATGAAGCGCCGACTGCTCGCCGGTGCCGACGCCCTGCTGTTTCCGATCCAGTGGGATGAGCCATTCGGGCTGGTGATGGCCGAGTCGCTGAGCTCGGGTACGCCCGTGATCGGGTTTCGGCGGGCGAGCGTGCCCGAAGTCGTCGACGACGGCCGAACCGGCTTCGTGGTCGACGACGTCGACGGCATGGTCGATGCCATCGGCCGTATCGGCGAGATCGATCGGCGTGCCTGCCGGGCAGCCGCCGAGGAGCGATTCACGGTGGCCCGAATGGTCGACGACGTCGAGGCGATGTACCGCTCGGTCCTCGAGCGGGTCGGCGCGGGGGCGACGTCCGGACGCTAGGTCCCCGCGATCAGGCCGCCGCGGGTTCGGTGGTACACCGCGACATTCCAGGAGAGACGCGGCCGCTTCAGGCCGTCCGCGAAGGACGTCCCCTCGGCGCCGAACGCCTCGGTGAGGAAGCCGCCCGCCTCCTCGAGCGAGTCGAACGTCCAGAAGCAATGGATCACCCGGACCCGGAAGCCGTTGGCGAGGAACGGCCCATTGCGTCGGCTCCAGGTCCCGTACTCGGGAAGCTCGCCACGGAGCCGCGACACGTCATCGCGGCCGTAGTCATGGACGACGAGCAGTCGACCATCGGGCCGAAGCACCCGATCCGCTTCGCGAAGCTCGTCGGGATCGACGCCCCGGAAGGCCGACCACGTGGTCACGATCGTGTCGGCCGATCCGGCGGCCAGGGCGCTCTTCTCGGCCTTCGCGCCCTGCTCGCCCTCCCCGCCCTTCGCGCCCTTGGGGCCTGTTGCGGAGAGCTTGTCGACGCTCGTCAGGCGCGCGCCGGCGGCCGCCCAGCGCGCCCGCTCGGCCGGTCCTGAGCCGACGGCGACGACATCGCGATCGGCCAGCGGCCCGAGCGCCTCGAGGGCACGATCGATCTTTCCCTCGCGGTCGAGTGCGGAGGCGAGGGTGGTCGCGGGGCCGGGAGGCATCGTGAACGGAAGGTCCGACATGGAGTCGAGGATAGCCGAGGGTCAGCGAGGACCGGCCGTGCGGCCGGGATCGTCCCGTGTCACGATCCCGCCGTGATCCAGCAGATCGTCGCGATGCCTGGCGGCATCCGCGTGTTCCTCGTCTACGCGCTCGTGATCCTGGCCGGGATCGGAATCTCGCTGCGCTCGGTAATCGACCAGGCGATCGGCGCGCCCGTGAGCGGGCCGGGGGTCGTCGTCATGGTCCTGCTCGCGTACACGATCTTCACGACGACGCTCGTCCTCCAGCGAAAGCAGGCCGCCCGCGGCCTGGCGCTCGGCCTGGCGAGCCTGACCCTGCCGCCGATCCCGTTCCTGCTGGCGAGCGGGTTGATCCCCCAGACGATCTTCGTCGCGGCCCTCGCGGCCCTCCTGTTCCGCGGACTCCTTCGGGACGAGGTCCGGGA
>JACDAH010000236.1 GCA_013695505.1 Chloroflexota bacterium
AGCTGGTTAGAGCACTTGCTTGACATGCAAGAGGTCACTGGTTCGAGTCCAGTGTCGCCCACCACCTTCCCCTTCTGACGATCGGCAGCAGCGCGTGTCCGAGCCGGAGACGACGAACGCAGCGCCCGATCACCAGCGCCCGACCGGCATTTGACGTCGGCAGTACGGTGGCCTCGAGGTGGCAATCGCCCGCCGTGACAGGGGGCGGGCTTGCGCCTGGAGGGAGATCCCGATGCGCAAGATCAGTCGCTATCCATTCGCGACCCTCGGCCTGATCGTCGGCCTCGGGCTGTCGCTGGCGGGAGCCGCCACCACAGCCGCCGATACCCATCTGACCCAGTCGGGCGTGTTCGGCGTTCACTTCCTTGCCGACAGCGCCGAGTACGCCGGCGTCCGCTGCACATACGACAATGCCAGCACGATCTCTGCGATCCGGGTCCGCGATCCATTCGTCTTCGCCAGGAGTCGAACGAGCGGCGTCGACACCCAGTGGGTCTCGTGGTACTTCCGGATCCAGGCGCAGACGCCCGGCGACACCACCTGGACCTCGGTGGCGACGAGCCCGGTTTCGAAGAAGACCGCAACCGATGCGCAGGTCGCCAACTTCAGCCCGATCACGAAGACGTTCGCCGGCACCGCGGCGAAGCAGTACCGGGTCCTCGTCGTCATCCGCTGGTACGGCCAGGATGGCACGACCGAGGTCGGCCGGGCGACGCACCGCCCGGACTGGTATTCGTGGGAAGGCGTCCCGAGCTTCGAGGGCCTGTGCCCGGGCGGCCTCTTCTAAGCGATCCCGCCGTCGCGGCCGGGGCCCCTGCCGGCTCGCTGCGGCGGCCCCCGCCGGCTCGCCGCGGCGGCCTCCCCGTCGGCTCGGGTGCGCTGACGGTAAACTCCGCCGATGACCGACGTGAAGAACGGAGCCAAGCAGGTGAGCGCGCCGGACGCCGCTGAGGTTGACGACGGCGAGCTCGACGAGGGCCTCTTCGACGCACCCGAGCGCGGCTCGGCCGACGAGCTCCTCGACGCCGGCGCCCACACCGATCTCGACGCGATGCGCCACTCGACCGCGCACGTCATGGCCGAGGCGGTCATCGACCTGTTTCCGCGCACCCAGCTCGGGATCGGCCCGGCGATCGCCGATGGGTTCTATTACGACTTCAAGCTCGATCGTCCGCTGACGCCGGCCGACCTCGCCGCGATCGAGGAGCGGATGGCCGCCTCGGTCGCCGCCGACCACCCGTTCGTGCGCCGCGAGCTGGCGGCCGATGAGGGGAGGGCCTTCTTCGTCGAACGCGATCAGCCGTTCAAGGTCGAGATCCTCGACGACCTCGCCGCCAGGGCCAAAGCCGACGGCAGCCCGATGCCGGCGACGACCGTCTACGACCACGGCCCGTTCGTCGACCTGTGCAAGGGACCGCACGTCGCGAGCACCGGCAAGATCGGGCCGTTCAAGCTGCTCGCCGTGTCGGGCGCGTACTGGCGCGGAGACGAGAAGCGGCCATCCCTCCAGCGGATCTACGGCACGGTCTGGGACAACCAGGATGACCTCGACGCGTACCTTTGGCGACGGTCCGAGGCGAAGAAGCGCGACCACCGCCGGCTCGGCGTCCAGCTCGACCTGTTCAGCTTCCACGACGTCTCGCCGGGCTCGGCGTTCTGGCATCCGAAGGGCCAGAAGATGTGGCGAACGCTGGAAGCCGAGATGCGCAGGCTCCAGGACCGGCGGGGTTACCAGGAAGTGAGCACGCCGATCCTCGTCCACAAGAAGCTCTGGGAGCAATCGGGCCATTGGGGCCACTACGACGACAACATGTTCCGGGTCGAGGTCGAGAGCCAGACGTTCAGCCTCAAGCCGATGAACTGTCCCGAGAGCACGTTCATCTACCGCTCGAAGCTCCGCTCCTACCGCGATCTCCCGATCCGCTACAGCGAGTACGGCCGGCTCCATCGCAACGAGCGGTCGGGGACGCTGAGCGGTCTCACCCGCGTTCGCCAGTTCATCCAGGACGATGGCCACATCTACGTCCGGCCAGACCAGCTCGCCGACGAGATCGAGGCACTCCTCGGCGAGGTCCGCGAGGCGTACTCATGGGTCGGGCTGACGCCCCGGTTCGCCTTCGCGACGAAGCCCGACAAGGCGATCGGCGACCCGGCGCTCTGGGAGCGGGCGGAGGCCCTCGTCAAGGCCGCCCTCGATCGGGCCGGCGGCGACTACATGGTCAAGCCCAAGGACGGCACGTTCTACGCGCCCAAGATCGACATCTACATCGACGACGCTCTCGGCCGGGAATGGCAGATGGCAACGATCCAGGCCGATCTGGTCATGCTTCCCGAGCGATTCGACCTGACCTACGTCGACGAGGACGGCAAGCAGCAGCGCCCGATCGCAATCCACCGCGCGATCTACGGCTCGCTCGAGCGCTTCATCGGGATCCTGATCGAGCACTTCGCCGGCGCGTTCCCGCTCTGGCTGGCGCCGGTCCAGGCCGTCGTCATCCCGATCGCCGACCGCCACAATGAGGCCGGCCAGGAGCTCGCCGGCGTACTCCGCGCGAGCGGCCTCCGGGTCGAGGTCGACGAATCGTCGAACCGGATGCAGTACAAGATCCGGACGGCCCAGGAACAGAAGGTGCCGTACATGCTGATCCTCGGCGATCGCGAGATCGAGGGGCGGGCTGTTGCCGTCCGGCGGCGGGGCGCGGCCAAGGACGAGCCGCAGGAGACCCTCGGCTGGGACGCTCTCGCGGAGCGCCTCGCGACCGAGCAGCGCGAGCACCGAATCGACTGACCCGCGCCTGGTCTGGATCGGGATCGGCAGGCCCCGATCGGACGGCCTTGGAGCGGTGTCGGCAGCAGCGTTTGATCGATTGCCCGCCTTTCCGGGCCTGTGCTATCGTTCGCGCTCGACTGGCGGCCCTGGCGCTCTGCGTCCGCGTGCCGGTCGAAACGTCTCGATATCGTTCGTTCGAAGGGGTCAGCAATAGCACGAGACCTGCGCGTCAACCAGATGATCCGGATCCCGCAGGTTCGGGTCGTCGATGAAGAGGGAGCTCAGCTGGGTGTCATGCCCACGCCCCAGGCTCTCGCCATGGCGCAGGAGCGGGGGTTGGACCTCGTCGAGGTTGCCCCGATGGCCTCCCCGCCGGTCGTGAAGTTCCTCGACTTTGGTCAGTACAAATACGAGCTGACCAAGCGCGAGAAGGAGAACAAGCGCCGGCAGCGCTCGGTGACCTTCAAGGAAGTCCGCCTCTCGCCGAAGATCGGCGTCGGCGACTTCGACACGAAGGTCCATCGGGCGATCGAGTTTCTCGAAGATGGTGACCGGATCAAGGTGACCGTCCGCTTCCGAGGCCGGGAGCTGACCCACCCGGAGCTCGGTCGCAACATGCTCGCGAGGTTCACCGACCGGATCAAGGAACACGGCACGCCCGAGCGGACGCCCTTGCTCGAGGGCAAGTCGATGCACCTGACGGTCGCGTCGATCCACAAACCCAAGGAGCACGAGTCGACGAGCAAGGCTCGTTCGCCCGAGTCGGCACCGGCAACGGCCGACCCGGCGACAGCCGCAGTCGCGGAACCGGCGGCCGAGGCAGCGGGCTCCGCGGTCGACGCGAAGACGGAGCCGGCCACGGCCGAAGCTCCGGCCACGGCCGAGGCTCCGGCCACGGCCGAGGCGCCGGCGAAGGCAGAAACTCCGGCAGCGGCTCCCAAGGCCGAGGCCCCGGCGAAGGCACAGACACCGGCGGCGGCTCCCAAGGGCGCCCCGGCTGCAACGCCGGCCGAAACGAAGAAGGCGCCGGCGGAGGCAGCTCCGGCGGCAGCGAAGGCACCGGCCGAGCCGGTCGCGGTCGGCTCCGGAACGAGCCGCTCGGCCTCGAGCACGAAGACAACCGAACCGTCGGGGCCGCAGGCGCCGACAGCCACAGGAGAGTGAGGCCAGGGTGCCGAAGATCAAGAGTCACAAGGCGGCCCAGAAGCGCATTGGCGTGACCGGCAGCGGCAAGGTCATCCGCGTCAAGGCGTGGAGCGGCCATCACCTTGAGATCAAGTCGTCCCGACGGACCCGCCGGTACGCCGGCAAGGCCGTCATGGTCGGCGTCCACGCGAAGCAGGTTCGGCGCCTGCTGCCGTACCTCTAGGAACGAGTCGAACGCATGGCACGAGTCAAGCGCGGCGTCACCGCCCACAAGCGCCACAAGCGCCTCCTGGACGCGGCCGAGGGCCGCAAGGGCGCCAAGTCCCGGCTGATCAAGGTCGCC
>JACDAH010000271.1 GCA_013695505.1 Chloroflexota bacterium
CCCCGGAACGAAGCGCGGCGTTTCTCGCGGCGGTCGAGGCGGACCCGACGAGCCTGGCGCGCTCGGCAGGAGTCGGCCGCCTGACCGGGCGGGCGGGCGACGGATGACGATCGCGACCGGCCGGCCGCCGGAGGTTCTGAGCCGACCTGACGCGGCGCACGGCGAGCCGCTCCTGACCGTCCGCGATCTCGTCGTCACGTTTCCGAAGCGACGGAACCTGGCCGACCAGGTGCGCGGCCGGGCGGCGGCGGCGTTCACAGCCGTGCGCGGCCTCGACCTGGCGATCCGGCGTCACGAGACGCTCGCCCTCGTCGGCGAATCGGGTTCGGGCAAGAGCACGACTGGCCGCGCGATCATCCGATTGACCGAGGCGGCGTCCGGGTCCGTGACGTTCGACGGGATCGACGTGCGGGCGGCGTCGCGCGGTGAGCTGCGCCGCCTCCGCGAGCGAATCCAGATCGTGTTCCAGGATCCCTACTCGAGCCTGAACCCGCGGAAGGCGGTCGGGGCCGCGATCGAGGAGGTCCTCGTCGTCCACCGAATCGGAGCGACTGCCGCCGAGCGCCGGGCGCGGGTCGCGGCGCTCCTCGCCGACGTCGGGCTCGGTCCGGAGCATGCCCGGCGCTACCCCCACGAGCTGTCCGGCGGCCAGCGCCAGCGGGTCGGGATCGCGCGGGCCCTCGCGGTCGATCCGGAACTGCTGATCCTCGACGAGCCGGTCAGCGCGCTCGACGTGTCCGTGCAGGCCCAGATCGTGAACCTCCTCGAGGACCTCCAGGAGGCGCGCGGCCTGGCGTACCTGTTCATTGCCCACGACCTCGCGATCGTTCACCACATCGCCGACCGGGTCGCGGTCATGTACCTCGGCGAGATCGTCGAGGAGGCCTCCGTGGACCAGCTCTTCGCCGATCCGCATCACCCCTACACGCGAGCCCTGCTCGCATCGATCCCGGGTGAGACGGCGGCGGGCGAGCGGCCCGCCGGGGAGCGAGCGCGTGGCGAGCTCCGGGTCGAGCTCGCGTCCGGTCCGGGCTGCCCCTTCCGGAATCGCTGCCCGGAACGCCACGGCCGCTGCGAATCGACGCCGCCGTTCGTGGAGCTCGGGCCGGAACGGCGGTCGCGGTGCTGGCTCGATGCGGAGGCCGCGCCATCTGCGGCGAGCCGTCCAACCTCGGAGGTATCCGGATGAGTGCGTTGCCATCCCACGTGGGTCGCGATCAGTTCCATCTCGCCTGGGATCGCACCGTCGAACCGATCCTGAGTGTGGCCAGCGGCAGTGAGGTGAGCTTCGACGCGCTCGACGCGTCGTGCGGCCAGATCACCGCCGACTCGACGGTGGCGGACATTGCCACGCTCGACTTCTCCCGGGTCGACCAGGTGGCTGGCCCGATCTTCATCGAAGGCGCCGAGCCGAGCGACACCCTCGAGGTGGAGCTCCTCGAATTCACCCCGGGCGACTGGGGCTGGACGGCCGCGATCCCGGGTTTCGGTCTGCTCGCTGATGAGTTCCCGGACCCCGCGCTCCGGATCACCCGCCTCGGCGAGCGGCTCGCGGAGTTCCTCCCTGGCGTCCGAATCCCGCTCGCTCCCTTCTGCGGCGTGCTCGGCGTCGCGCCGGCGGGCGAGCCACGGTCGACGATCCCGCCAACGGAGCTCGGCGGCAACATGGACACGCGGCATCTGACCGCGGGCTCCACGCTCTGGCTGCCTGTGGCCGTGCCCGGTGCGCTGTTCAGCCTCGGCGACGGCCACGCGGCCCAGGGCGACGGCGAGGTCTGCGGGATGGCGATCGAGACGCCGATGCGGGCCACCGTCCGGCTCACGGTCCGGCGCGACGTCCGGGTCACGGCGCCGGAGTTCCGGACGGCCGGTCCCCTCGGCGCGTCGACCAACACGGCCGGCTGGTATGCCGCCCACGGAGTGGGTCCCGATCTCATGACGGCCGCCCGCGACGCCACTCGCCGGATGATCGACCGGCTCGGGATCGAGCACGGCCTCGCCGCCATCGACGCGTATCTGCTGATGAGCGTGGCCGGAGATCTTCGGATCAGCGAGATCGTCGACCAGCCGAACTGGATCGTAACCGCCTACTGCCCGCGCTCGATCTTCGGCTGAGGTTCGCCTCTGCCGGTTACCGTGCCGGGCTGACCGCTCGCTGGGCGAGGACCCGGACCGTGCCTCGGAAGATCAAGCCGTGGACCGGATAGAGG
>JACDAH010000313.1 GCA_013695505.1 Chloroflexota bacterium
GGCCGCGGGCTGCCGCCGGCCTGGCCTTGGCCCTGACCCTGACCTTGGCCCTGACCCTGCTGACCCTGCTGACCGGCATTGCGCGACGCATCGGCCAGCGCGCGACGCGTGTCCTGGAGCTGCGACGCGGCACGGGCGAGGTCGCGGTTTGTCTGGACCTGGTCGGCGGTGCCCTGGAGACTCTGGCCGAGACGCTCGAGCGCCTCCTGAGCGGCGGCCGTCTGCCCCTGAGAAATGGCCTGCGCGGCATCCCGGAGCGCCTGCCCGGCAGCCCCGCTCGCCTGGGCGGCGTCGGATTGCAGCCCGGCCAGGGCGGCAGCCACCTCGCGGCGCTGTTCCGGCGTCATCTTGTCGAGCTTCTCGCCCAGGTTCTTGAGATCTTCCTTGGTGACCTTCGGATCGCCGTCCTTGTTGGCGTTCGGATTGCCCGCGGCGCTCCGCGACAGCGCCCGGTTGAGTGACGTCAGCGCCGATGCGCGCTGCTCGTTACTCGGGTCGAGCTGGCTGTGGAGCGACGCCTCGACGGAGCCGAGCCGTGCCAGGTTCGCCTTGAGATCCTCGGGACGCGCCCGGAGCTGCGCGGCGAGGTCGCGCAGGTCGGTGGCAAGGCGGGTCCGCGGGTCGTCCGGCTTGACGCCCTTCGAGTCGAGCTCCTTGGCGATCTCCTCGACCTTGGCAGCCTGCTTGACCGCCTCGTCGCGGTTGGCGCGGGCCTCCGCGATCCTGATGTCCTGGATATTGGGCACGAGCGTCAGCGGGAGGATGAGCAGCATTGCGATGAGGGCGACTCCGGCGGGCCGGCGCGAGAACCGCGGTCGGAACATGCCTGTCGGGGCGATGCCGAGGGCTCGCGCGGCATCGAGCCGCTGGCGGCGAACGAACCGCTCCGCCTCGGCCGTCTCTGACACGGGGGCATCGGCCGGGTCGGCGACGTCCGTACCCTCAGCGGCAGGCCCGGCCAGGGCCGGGAATGCCGTCGCGAGGGAGAGTGCGCTCGAGACGCGGTCGCCGAGCCGGCCTTCGGCATCGACGGCGAGGGCCGTCTCACCGAGCGTCGGGCGAGCATGGACCGCACTCGCCAGCCAGACCGCGACCCCGACCACGACGACCGCGATCAGGAGTGTCGGCAGCATCTCGATCGGGAAGAGGCGGGCCACACTGAGCAGGATGGCCCCGGCGATGGTCACGCCGGCGAGCGCCAGCCACCATCGCCGCACGATCCGGCGCACCCAGAGCCGGCGGCGATGACTCGCAAGACCGCTCCGGATCGCGTCGAGCGAGGGGTCGAGCGGGCCGGCCACGGTCAGTCGCGGATCGAGCGGGGCGACGATGGGCGCGGACCGCGCCAGGTGGCGCGATTGCCCGCCCGGAAGGCGGCGCAGCCGGCGGGGAAGACGAAGGGACGGCATCAGACGGATCTCCGGGTTGGTCGACGCAGGAGGCGCCAGCGGCGCGTCGGCGAGACGAGTTGGATGGACGCGAAGATGAAGATCAGTGACATGACGCCCCACGCCTGCAGACTCCGGGGCCAGAACGTGTCGCGGCGGACGCCGAAGGGCTGGGGGTCGGTTGCCGCGAACCCGCCGCCGAACCCGGCGATCGGCCGCGACGGCACGAAGGTGCCGCTGCCGTCCGGGGCGATGGCAAAGCCGTTGTTGTCGACCGCCCCGACGCCCGGCTGGGGCGTCGGCGTCGTCGGGAACACTCCTCCGCCCCCGACCCCGGTGCCGCCGACCGAGATCGCACCGTTGGTGACGGAGTTCAGGCGGCTGCACCATCCGCCGTAGCCATCGGACGCGCCGCAGATGACGTCGTACTGGGCGGCAAAGGGGTTGAACCAGAGGAGGGCCTGCGGCGCCCGTCCCTTGATCGGGCCCACCCCGCTCGATCCGGTCGAGAAGCCGGTGCTGGTGCTCACGCCGGCCATCGTGTTCCAGAAGAGCACGCCGAACATCGTGCCGAGCGTCAGAAAGAGGACCGTGAAGAAGGTCACGACCGTCGCCCCCTGCGTCCGCTGCATCAGCGCCGAGATGAACAGGCCCATCGAGCCCAGGCCGAGGGCCGTCACGATCAGGACGGCGTATGCCCGCAGGACGTCATCCGGCCCGACGCCGCCGAAGACGAAGACGATCGCGGTCAGCGGGATCGAGGCGGCGATCAGGAGGAAGACGTAGGCGAGCGCACTGAGGAGCTTGCCGACGACGATCGCGAGGGAGGAGATGGGCGTGGCGGTCAGCATGTCGAGGGTCTGCTTCTCGCGCTCGAGACTGATCGCGCCGGACGTGAAGGCGGGAGCCAGGAACACGACCAGCAGGGTCTCCACCAGGACCAGGGCCCCGAAGACCTCCTGCCCGACGAGCGCCGAGGCGAAGGCCGCGGAGCCACCCTGGAGCGCCGCGTTCTGGACGTACGCCCGCTCGGCCACGAGCTCCCAGGCCCAGGCGAAGAGGCCCAGGAACATCAGGTAGAAGGTCAGGACGACGAATGCCCGCCGGCCACGCACGCGGCCGCGGAGCTCCTTGACCCCGACCGCGAGCACCCCGTCCACACCCAGGCGGAACGCCCGGATCGGGTTCCGTCGCGGGCGCGGCGGGGCAAGCGGCCCGAGAGGCGACGCCCCGACGAGCTCCGTGTGGACGCCGCCCGGCGTCGCGTGATCGATCGTCGTGTCCTCGATCGTCGGCAGGTCCACCGTCTCGGCGGCGGGGGTGAGGCGCTCGTCGGTCATGTCAGGCCACCTGCTGGGGCTGACCGGCGGCGGCGGTGACCTGGAGGAAGAGCTCCTCGAGGTCGCTCGCGGCCCGGGCGAAGGAGGTGATCTTGATGCCGGCGTTCACAGCCGCGGCGAGGAGCTGGGCCAACGCCTCGTCGTCGCCGCGGAAGCCGAGCTCGATCTGACCGTCGTCGAGGATGGTGGCTGAGGCAACGCGCGGATCAGCGGCGAAGTGGGCGCGGGCCGCCTCATGGTCCTGGCCGGGCAGGATTCGGACGCGCAGGACGGCGCCGAAGCGGAGCCGTCGCTCGATGTCGCTGACCTTGCCGTGGGCGAGCACCTGACCGTGATCGACGATGGCGACCGCCGTGCACAGCTCCTCGAGCTCGGGAAGGATGTGGCTGCTGATCACGATGGTCTTGCCGAGGGCCCGCAGCTCGCGGAGGAGCTCGCGCAGCTCGACCCGGGCCCGCGGGTCGAGGCCGGACGCCGGCTCGTCGAGGAGAAGGACGTCGGGGTCGTGGACGAGGGTGTGGGCGAGGCACAGCCGCTGCTGCATGCCGCGTGACAGGCCCTGGACGTAGGCGTCGCGCTTGTCACCGAGATCGACGAGGTCGAGCAGGTCGCCGATCATGCGCCGCCGGCGGGACGCCGGGATGCCGTAGCACCGGGCGAAGAAGTCGAGATACTCCCAGACCTTCATGTCGTCGTAGACCCCGAACACATCCGGCATGAAGCCGAGGACGCGGCGGGCGGCGTCGGGGTTCCGCCGGACGTCGATGCCCGCGACCTCGGCGTATCCGGACGTGGCGGTCAGCAGCGTCGCCAGGATCCGGAGCGTCGTCGTCTTGCCGGCGCCGTTCGGCCCGACCAGGCCGAAGATCTCACCCTGGCCGACGACCAGATCGAGGCCGGCAACCGCGAGCGTCCCCGGGTAGCGCTTGACAAGGCCGCGGGTGACGACGATGTCGGTCATCGGACGGTCCCTTCGATCGCGACGTTGAGGAAGATGTTCACCTGATCCTGGCGGTCGTTCACCAGACGGACGAGAACGGCCCCGGTGCTCGGATCGACGTACTTCGCAGCGTCCGCCACATCGTAGGTCTGGCCCACCGACAGGTGCGGCAGGCGGTGCCACGCGCCGTCGCCGGTCCGGTCGAAGAGCTCGACCTCGGCGAGGCCGTCGAACTGGTCGGGCGGCAGGGGCTTCGGGCAGTCGGCTGGCGGCTGGGCCGGCGCCTTCAGCGGTGGCTTGACGGGGATGCATTCGTCGGCCACTGGCTTGATCGTGACGCCGCCCGTATCTCGAATGGAGCCGTCCATCCCGAAGCTGACGCCGATCCGGAGGTGGCTGGCGGTGAGCCGGCCGTCGAAGCCGATCGGTCGGTAGGCCAGCGTCACCGACCCCTGGCCGAAGCTCATCGTGGAGGGGTCCTTGCTGAAGAAGACGGCATCGGACTCGGTCATCGTGCTCTTGACGAGATCGCCGCTGAAGTTGACGGCACCGTGGACCCCCATCGTGAGGGGCACGTAGTAGAGAACATTGCTGACCCGATTTGCCGCCTGGCCTTCGACGGCGACGTCGAGGACGGCATCGCGTCCCCACGCGAGGAGGACCGGGCCCTCGGTCGAGAGGCGGCCGAAGTTGCCGAACTGCGGGTCGTACGTCAGCTGATCGACCACCAGGTGACGGGTCTGGTCGCGCCGCGCGTTCTCGCTCGTTGTGCCGACCTGGCCGAAGGAGATCTGGCCAAAGATCTTGTCGGACAGGGACTGGCCGAACTGGTTCTGACTCACGATGGTGAGCGCGACCTCGACCTGCTCGCCCGGCAGAAGGTCCTTGAGGACCTTGAAATTCCCGCCGAGAACCAGGGCCGGCTTCTCGAGCTTGGTCGCGGAGTCGTTGCGGATCGTGCCGGTCAGCTTGCCGTCGACGAGCTCGAGCTCAGTGTGGATTTTGGGGACGACGGCCTGCGACTCCGCCCGGATCGTCCGGAGGGAGCCGAACCCGACTGACAGGTCGCGGACCTTCGACGGATCGCCCTGGATCACGTCGAGGCTCGACGCCGCGCCGCCGAAGACGTCGCCGGAGATCGGCGACGAGAGCAGCGCTCCCCCCGGGACCGAGATCTGGTAGACGCCGCGAGCCGGCGAGAAGACGCCGAGATAGACCTGGGCGCTGCCCTCGGTCGCG
>JACDAH010000329.1 GCA_013695505.1 Chloroflexota bacterium
CGCGACCCGTGCGCGGGCCGCGACTCGGATCCCGATCCAGTGTCTCGTCCATCGCATGCCTCGTTCCGCCGACGGGCGAGGTGTCCGGCCCCCACCCGCCACGAACCGTAGCGGCCGGCACTCATCCGGCGGTCATCGGGCCATGCACCACGGGTTGCCCGAAGCGTCGTCAGCATGTGACCGTCGCGACTCGATTCGAGGCCCAGGGATCGCCGAAGCCGAGCGTTCGCCAATAGATCCACGAGCCGTTGGCGATCACGGCGATCTGACTCCCGTCGTCGGCGATCTGGAGCAGCATCGTCGGTTCGGCCCGGCCAGAAGGAAGCACCCACAGATGACGCTGATCGGTCCATGCCAGGAAGCCCGTCCCGGCAGCTGGCGGTCCCCAGTCATTCGGCAGGGGGAACGTCCCAATCGCGCCAGCGGCGTCGTGGGTCACGACCTCGGCGACCGTGACCGGGTCATCGGGAGTCGCCTCCTTCACGAGGCGCACAGCGACGCTTCCGGCGGAGCTCGACGCAAGCCCCTGGAGTCGCGCCGGCTCGATCCAGTCGACGGGACTCGCCTGATCGTTTCTCAGCCCGATGGTGGTGGGCTGCGAGAGCACCTTGCCGCTCCCTGCGTCCGTTCCGGCCCGGACGGCTGCGATCAGCGCATCGCCCCCCGTCATCGACGGCCAACGGGCCTCCGTCTGGAGCTCCCGATGGGTGCCCGCACGAAGGTCCGCGATCGTGATTCTCTGGCCGGACGGACCGGGCGCGGACCAGGCCGCGGCCGAACCCGACAGGGAGACATCGCTCGCGAAGCCCGGGACGGCCTTGCCGTTCGGGCCGGGTTCGAACGACGCGACCTTCGCGACCCGGCCGGTCGCGCGGTCCATCGCCCACATCGTCCAGTCCGCGTGCTCGAGCACAAAGCCGCTCTCCTCCCAGACGATCCAATCGGCGTTGCCCGTGGCGCCGCCGATCTGGGATGTGGCGGCATCCTGGCTCGAGGGCGTGGGGCGGGCAACAATGGGCGTGACGGTCTGCGAGATCGGGTCGAACAGGCTGAGCGTGTCGCCGACACCCACGAGGTGCGATTGCAGGACGATGAGCTCGCCCCGATCGGTCAACCCGGTCACCGTCCCGTTGAGCGCGATCAGCGATGCAGGTGGCGTGACCAGGACGGGTTCGGACAGGTCGCACGTCGAACCGGGCGCGACCGACTCCGGCTCTGAGGGGGATGGCTCGTGGCGCGTTGACGGGGCAGGCGACCGAGCTCCGGCGATCGGCGCGCCGGAGCTCGAGATCTGTGATGCGGGGGGCACGGGCCCGCCGCATGCCGCGAGCAGGCTCAACGAGGCCACCGCGGCGAATCGACATCTCACCAGGCCACACCTCGAGTTCGAACCTTGGTCATGAAGTTGTAGGCGCTCGTCGAGCTCAGGGAGAAGTAGGCGGCGGCGCCGTCCCAGTCGGCCGGGAGGACGCTCGTGTTGGCGGCAGGATCCTGGAAGGAGAAGGTGTCGCCCGAGTCCGCGTAGCCTCTGATCGAGGTCCAGTGGTAGATCGTCCTGGCGGCCGGGTGGTGGTTGTAATGAGCGCCGCCGGCCGCCTCGACCATATCGGACGCGAGCATCCAGTCGATGTCGACGTCGAGGGTGACGTAGCCCTCGAGCGCCCCGACGGAGGTCGGCGTGACCTGGTAGTAGTCCGCACCGCCGGTGTCCAACCAGCGGTTCAAGGCACGAAGCATGTCCTTGTCGATCCAGTCGGTTCCCTTGTCCTGCTCGACGTTGGTGTAGGTCGATAGCGCGAGGTTGGCCTGGCTCAGGGCCTTGCCGTCCAGATCCGAGGCGGTGGGGTTGCCCTTCTCGTTGTGCCAGCCGAGGATGATGCTCTGGGCGGTCGCCGGGCCACACCAATAGCCCTTGAGCTGGGGCCGCTGCGTCCCGGCGAGGATCTTCGAGACGTACAGGGACATCGGCGTCATTGATCCCGAGGATGCCGCGGCGGGCTGCAACCGGCCAATCGGGTCGAGGCCGTTGGCCGCGATCAGGTGGTTCCACTCATCGGCTTCGGGCGCCGTCATCTTGCCCGCACGCTGCCGCTCGTGGAGCTCGAGCAACCGGAGCTTCAGCGGTGCGGGGTCGTCCGGGTCGTAGGTGCCAACGCGAGGACGGCCGCTGTCGTCGTAGATGGGCTTGGCAGCGCTCGCCGGCGAGGCCAATGCGAGCGCGATCAGAAGGGCCGCGCTCGTCGCACCGGCAAGCCGGCCCCTGACCTGACGTGGCGTGATGTGAAGCTCCATGACGTCCTCCTGCATCCGTGCCTGGACGGGAAGGCACCACGAACCCTAGCGACCGGCTCTTACCCGCCGCTCAACCGCGGATGCACGCTTGGTGCGAGAGGGACGGATCGGCGCGTTGCCGGGCACGCGCGGATCGAGGACCGTGGCGATCGAGAAGCGTCCGAAGCGACGCCAGCGTCGGGCGGCAGACGTTGCCGCAGCTCCAGTGGGAGTGATCGACACTGAGGAGTCCCCGGACCCGGACGACGAAAGCCCGCCGATTCCTTCCGCCAGCCGGATCCGGGAACACGACGAACGGTAGCGGGCGGCCCTCATCTCCCGATCAACAGCGGCTTCACCGCGGCTTGCCGCGCGCGCCGACCGAACCCGCGCGAGCGGCCGGCCCGGTCTCAGGTGATCTGCGGGTTCGCCCGGACGTACTCCGCGAGCAGGAGCAGAATCGCGTTGAACGCCATGTGGAGCCCGAGCGGCGCCCAGATCGAGCGGGTCCGGAGGTACAGCCAGCCGAGCGCGAACGCGACGGGAAGGCGCGACGCGAACCCGACCACGATCAGCCCCGCGACCTGGGGCACGTCGGCGCCCTGGACGTTGATCACGTGGGCGAGGGCGAAGACGAGCGACGCCCGGATGAGGGCTCCCTGCTCGCCGACCGTCCGCTGCCATGCCGTGATCGCGAAGCCGCGGAAGACGACCTCCTCGGCGATCGGCGCGATGACTGCGCCGGCGATCAGCTGGATGACCAGCCCGGCGGCGACGCCGGTCGCAGGCAGTGGCGATTCGGGCACCTGGTGGACGAGCTCGACGAGGAAGCGGGCCAGCACTGCCGTCAGGCCGATCACCGGGAGGGCGGTGCCCGCGCCGAGGAGGAAGTGCCGGAGCTGGGTGCCGTCGAATCGCCGCCAGCCCATGTCGGACCACGACAGCGCCTCGGTGCCGACGACCGTCAAGCGGACGATTCCGACGAAGACGAGCGCCTGGATCGCGACGGCGATCAGGTTGATGACGTACTCGGGGACCGTCGTCGAGCCAACAAGCAGATGAAGTCCGAGCCCGGCGGCAGAGCCGACCGCATACACCGCGGCGACGATCGCCGCCAGGACGAGATACGGCGAGGGGCCGGGATACGCCGAGCCACGCTCGCGCCGCTCGATGGCCTGGGTCCCGGCCCCCGCGACCAGGCCGACCGTCAGGATCGCCGGTCCGAGGAAGTACAGAAGGAACCCAGACGTCGCGATCGCCCCGATCAGGACGAGGCCGAGGCCGATGATCGTCGCCAACCAGGCGACGACGAAGAGACCGGGCGCGGCCCGTCCCTCGATCGTGAAGGTCGACAGACCTGGTCGGGCGGGCGGCCCTGACGGTGGGACAGGTTCGGGCGGCGCGGCCGGCACCGTCAGGTCCGTCTGGTCCCTCGGGTCCGTCGAGTCCGTCGGGTCCGTGTCAGCGCTCGGGGATGACGTCGGGGGCGGTCCGGGGGGACGACGATCGTGGCGAGCCTGACCGTGCCCGTGTCACGGACCGAGCGACGGCCGACCGGTCCGCATCGTCGCCGACCGGCGGCGTGTTCCGGGCGATCCGACCGGTTTCCTCGCCGCCGGGGAGGGGCGAGACCGGCGGTCGTCCGGCGGAGGCGCTGAGGGCCGTCGCCGGCCGTTCGAAGTCCTTGCCGCACCACGCGCAGAGCGACCAGTCGAGCCCGACGAGGCGGCTGCAGTTCGGGCAGACCCGGTTCAAGCGAGTCCGGCACGTCGGGCAGATGATCCACTCGTCGTTGACCCGCCGGGCACACGTCGGGCAGCTCCGGATCGACTCGACCTCGGCGAGAAGGGCCTCCTCGGCAAGATTGCGCTCGTAGACCTCGCCGATCTTCTCGTGCGGCCGGATGATCTTGTAGACGAAGATCGCGAGGGGGAAGACCGGCAGGAAGACGATGACCAGGCTGGCCGCGAGATAGGGCAGGATCGCGTTCTCGGTCCGCTGCTGCATGTCGCGGAAGACCCAGTAGGCGCTGGCCAGCCAGAGGACCACGAGGTAGACGGCGATCGAGTAGAGGACGAACTGGACGACCGGGCTCCCGAAGAACCCGGCCAGCGCCTTCCCGATCTCCGCGAAGATCGCTTCCATGCGGTAGGGCCTGCCTCCGTGAACGGCCTGGCTGGTCGATATCGATGGCCGGGTCCGAGCCCGCCCGGCATGCCGCCCCGGCGTCCGGCGCAGTGTAGCAG
>JACDAH010000358.1 GCA_013695505.1 Chloroflexota bacterium
TCCCGCTCGCCCTCGAGCTCGCGGCGGGGTGGACGCCGACGCTGTCGCCGCGGGCGATCCTCCGTCGACTCGTCGCCGGACGGCTTGATCTCGCAGGCGGCAGCGATGCTCGCCACGCGAGCGTGGAGGCGGTGGTCTCGGCGACCCTGGAGCTCGTCGGGCCGCGCGAACGGCGGATGTTTTCGGCTCTCGCGATCTTTGCCGGCGGCTTCGATGAACCCGCCGCACAGGCGGTCACCGGCGACGACGACGTGATCGGGGCCCTGCGGAACCTTGCCGTGACCCGCTTGGTCGAGGTCGAAGCCAGCCCGTCGGGAGAGCCAAGATTCCGGCTGCTCGAGACCATCCGAGCCGTCGCCCGTGCGCGCGAGGGGGCGTCGGACGATCTGAAAGCGAGCCTGCGACGGTACGTGAGCCTGTATGCCGATCGCGCGGTCGAAGCCGCGAACACGGTCCGGACCAGCTCCTTCAGCGCGGCATCGGCCGGCAAGACCCTCGACGACCCGAATATCCAGGGCGCCTTCGCCCAGGCCGTCGCCATGGGGGACGAGGACAGCGCACTTCGGATAGCTGCGGCGCTCGCGTCGCGCGGGATGCAGACGGGGATCCTGCGTGAACCACTGGCGCGGCTGCGGACGACGATCGGATTCGTGGATGTTGCCGCCGGCACACGCTCCGACGCGCTCAACGCCATGGTCTCGCTGCGCGGCGTGCTCGGCGACACGGTCGGGCTCGTCGCCGATGCTCGAGAGGCTCTTGCGCTCGCCCGGGCGGCGGGATCACCCCAGCGGGTCGTTCGCACGCTGATCACGGTCGGCAACTGGTCCGGCCCAGACGCAGCGCCGCTGTATGAGGAAGCGGCTGAGCTCGCGGAGCAGACCGGCTACTCATGGGGCGCCGCAATCGCGTGGGAGAGCCTGGCGATGGCCTCCTGGGATGCGAATCGACCGACGGATGCACTGCGGGCCCTCGACCGGGCCCAGACCACCCACGAGCGGCGCGGCGATCGCGCCGGAGTCGCTGCCGTCCTGACCACGCGCGGCGAGTACGAGCTCGTTCTAGGCAAGACGACAGCGGCCCTCGAACACCTCGACCGGGCCGTCGCGATCCTGCGCGACGACCCCGGCCTTCCGTTCCTGGCGACGCTGGCAGCCACCTCGCAAGCCACCGCCCAGTCGCTGGCGGGTCGGACCGACGACGCGATCCGGACATTGTCGGAGGTTGCGGATCGGGCGGCGGTCGCGGAGTCCGCGTACGACGTCGACGAGTGGCTCGCCTCGGCCGCGATCGTGCTCCAGGATCGACACCCCGCACTGGCGGCGCGCTGCATCGGGGCCGTCGAGCGTACGGCCGCGGAACGCGGCCTGCCGCGTGCCAACCAGCGCTTGCTCGACGCCGCTCAGCGGCGCGCGGAAGGCTTCATCGGGCGCCACCGCTTTGATGTCGAGCGAGCCGCCGGGCACGGCACCGAGCGCAGCCTCCTGTTCGCGAAGGTCGCCCGGGTTGCCCGTCGCGAGAGCGGGCCCTCGCGCGGTGGGCTCCTCGCCCCGTTCGGTGCCTTGAGCGTCCGCGAGCAGGAGGTCCTGGCGCGCCTCGCCGACGGTAGGACCGACCGTGAGATCGCGACCGAGCTCCAGATCAGCCCGAAGACCGCGAGTGTCCATGTCGCCAACCTCAAGGCCAAGATCGGCGTTGCCACCCGCGTCGAGGTCGGCCTGTACGGCCGAGAGCGGCTCGGGCGCCGCGAGGTCGGCTAAGGAATCTGGCAGGGCATCCGCAGGTGAACCGGATCGACGATCCGGCCGACCCTCGGGAGATGCCCGGCGGGGTCGATGTCACCAGCGGAAGGTGGTTCGACAATGAACGCTCGGATTGGGGGCCCGTTGGCCCGGGCCGCGATGGCCGGCTCGCTCGTTGGTTCCCTGCTGGTCGGCGGTGCCGCCGCACCCGTTTCGGCAGCTGGCTGTCTGGCCACCGGTGCGGTCGATCGCGACGGCACCGCGCTCACCGCCCGAATCATCGATCCGGCACGACCGGTGACGGGCCGCGTCGACGCGACCGGCTGCGAGGTCGGTGTCTATTTCAGCAGCGGGCATGGCAAGGTCGCGGGTGCCGACGTGTTCGGAGCGCGCTACTACGGGGTCCTCGTCGACGGCAACGGTGATGGCCACACGGTGTCGGTCGACGTCCGGGGCTCGCGCATCCATGACATTGGCGAGACACCGATGACGTCCTCACGCCACGGCCAGGGGATCGCCTATCGCGGCTTCGGCGGCACGGCGACCGGGAAGGTCTCAGGGAACCGGGTCTGGGGGTTCCAGGAGGCAGGGATCAACATGACCGGACCGGGCTCGACCGTGACGGCCATCCACAACGTCGTCACCGGCCGAGGCGTGACCGATGTGATCTCACAGAACGGCATCCAGGTGATTTTCGGGGCCCACGGAATCGTCCGCTCGAACGTGATCCGCGACCTGCGGTACACCGGTCCGAATGTCGCCAACGGGATCATCGTCGTCGGCGGCCCGGGCTACCACCAGCCCTACACGCGCGACGCCAGGATCGAGGGCAACCACATCGTCGGCGCCGACGTGGGGATCAACGTGTTCGAGATCGAGGACGACAATTTCGCGAACATCCCGTCGGTGGTTCCGACCCGGATCCTGATCACGAGAAACGTGGTCCGCAACGACGCCTTGACGAACCACGAGGGTTGGGCGGACGGCGTCGGTTTCCAGGCCGGCATCGCCGATTTCGCGAACAGCGATCGAATCGTCTCCAACATCATCTCAGGGGCCGGCTACGACCCGGCCGTGTGCGGCGCGGACGCGGTGTGTGCGCCGATCTTCACGGACGGCTCGATCGATCCCTTCGTCAGCGGCAACGTGCTCCGGTAGCCCCGCCTGCCGGGGAGCTGCTGAGCAGGGGAGGGCCCGTCGTTGACCACGTGGTCGCCGACGGGCCTTCTCTCAATGTTTGGACCGGCTGCGCCGACATCGTCACCAGACCTACGTTGACTAAGTTGGACTCATGGGCCTATCGTGCCGCCATGGTCGACACCGTCAACATCCACGAAGCGAAGACGCACCTGTCCCGCCTCATCGACAAGGTCGAGTCGGGCGAGGAGATCGTGATCGCCCGCGCCGGCCGCCCTGTGGCGCGCCTCGTGGCCTACCGCAAGACGACCCGCCCTCGGGTTCCTGGCCGCTGGCGTGACCAGATCGTGGTAGCGCAGGACTTCGATGCCCCGAACGAAGAGCTCATCCGGGACTTCGAAGGGTGATCCTCCTGCTCGACGCACACACCCTTCTGTGGTGGCTGCGCGGCGAGCCATCCCTCGACCGTGCGGCGCGAGCGTCCATTGCGGATCCCGCCAACGACGTCGTCGTCTCTGCCGCGACGATCTGGGAGCTCGAGATCAAACGCGCGATGGGGAAGCTCCAGGCGCCCGATGATCTCCTGGCCCTGCTCGAGAGCGAGGACTTCGACTGCATCCCGATCCACGGCGACGATGCCATCCGGGCCGCCCGGCTTCCGATGCACCACCGCGACCCGTTCGACCGGATGGTCCTGGCTCACGCCCTTCGGCTGGACGCGGTCGTCGTGTCGCGCGACCAGATGTTCGACGCCTATGGAGTGCCCGTCCTCCGGGCCTGAGGGATCGCCGAGGGTCGCGACGCGATGTTGTAGCATGCAACAACAAGGAGATCGCGCATGCTGACCGTACCCGAAGCCGCTCGCCGTGTCGGCCGCAATCCGGAGACCGTGCGCCGGTGGATCCGTGAGGGAAAGCTCGTCGCGCGGAAGGTCGGCACCCAGCACGTCATCGAGGCGGCCGATCTCGACGCGCTCGATCCCGCCGAGTGGCGTTCCGAACTGCCGGCCGCCTGGCGCCGAACCGTCACCGGCGAACCGATGCCCGACGTGGTCGACGCGGTCCGACGAACCCGCGCGGGGCATTGATCGGTCCATGCGCCTCGTCGTCGACGCCAGTGTGTGCCTCGACGTCTGCCTGGCGGAGGCGGGCTGGGACCTCCTTGCCGGACACGAGCTCAGCGCGCCGCCGCTGCTCAGATCAGAGCTGTCCTCTGCCCGGAGGCGACGACTGCTTCCGATAAGGTGAGTTATGTCTGTGTCAAGGAATATCGACGGAGGCCTCGAAGCGCGCGACGGCCGCTCGCACGAGAGCCGATGGATGATCCCGCAGTCCGAGTCCAGCGTCCCTCACGTTCGCGTCGATTTGAATCCGGCCATCGCTCGCATCCTTCAGGCCGTCCAGCGCGGCCGTGACGACATAGTCGCCGGGCTCGGCCAGTAGTTCGAGGACTCGCTTGGCGACGACCCTCTGCTTAGCCGTGTCGACGGTTGGCGCGAGAAGCGGCAGGATGCGCGCCGCCCAAGCGCGAACGTACGCGTCAACATCCTGCGCCTGCGCCAGACCGACGGCGACTAGTACGTAGGGATCGATGAGCGTGCGGAGTGCGGGCAGTGAGCGCGTTGCCTGTATCCGCGCTTCCCGTGACGTTCCCCCCACGAGCGCGAAGAGTTGGCCAAGAGCAGATTCGGCGTCAATGTATTGAAACGCGGCGCGATAGCGAAGGGCCGCCCCGCGCAGCTGAAGAGAGCCGGCTGCCAGCGGGATATCCGGATGAGCCTGATCCACCTCCCTCGGCAGCCACCGACTCAGTCCGGGCATGACGTCAGCTCTGCGGCTCACCAGGTGTTCGAGTACCGCGGCACGCTCGTCGTTTGGCGATCGCCTGTCCTGCAGATATTGCGCGAGGATCTTCCAGGCACGTGTTTCGACGTCTGGCGATGCGTACGGCTCACCCTCAAGCAGGAGGCGTGTTAACAGCAGGGCAATGCGGATGCCGCCGCCCAGGGTGTATCGGCCTGACGCGGCATCCGCCATTTCCCGACGCAGGGCGTCAACGCATTGGCCAATCGCGCGGGATCGACCCTCCAGCGCGATGGCGCTCAGCGTTTCCCAAGCCGGATCGTCGACCGTGCCCGCGTACCTCGCCTTTAGCGCCCGCCACTGGACGTCCGCCGTCGCGATCTGCCGCGCGACCTCGGCCGCGATCTCGCCTATGGCGAGTGTCCGGCGCTCTGCCTTCGCAATGTCTTCCGACAGCCGCTGCACAGCCATCGATGCCTCCGCGTGAGCCTTGACCTTGTCCGCCGACGCGTTGACCGGGATAGCCGCAATCTCCTTCTCTAGTCCCTCGCGGGATCGCTTTGTCTCGCCGGCCAAGATTCGGACCGCGGGAAGCGACCGTTGAACCGCCTGCTCGGCCGCAATCGTTCGCGTCAGAGCAGCGATATTTGATCGCTCGAACTCGCGCTGGGCCGCCGCACCCTCCAGATGGAGTTCGCGGAGCTCGGCGAACGTCGTAGCTTGCATTCGGTCTTCGTCGCCGATCGCGCCGAAAACCACGCGCTCGATCTCATCGACCAACGGCTCCGTGAGCCCCGCCGGCGCCGAAAGGCGTTCCACGAATTGTTGCGACAGGTATTGCACGCGCGGATGCGGATCGATTTCAGTCGCGAGCATGCCGGACTGCGTCGCTCCGTCGGCCCATTTGACCTGTGCTTCGATGCCGCCCAGGAGCGACCACGCTTTGGCGACGAACGACGCTGGGCCCGGCTGCTCTTCGCCTGCGCCGGTCGCGAGGGCGATGAGATCTGCGAGCGCCGTCTTGCCGGACCCTTTTGCCCCAATAACGGTCACGAGGCCCTCGTTCAAGGCAATTCTCGACGTCTTCAGCCAGGAGGCATTGCGAACGGTGAGTTCGGCCACCGTTTCGTCCGACTGGGCGCCACGCGGTGGCTCGTCCCCGATGTAGACGCGTCGCTCCGGCTCGACGAGCGTCTGACGTAGCGCATCGAACGATGGCTCGCCGCGGATCCAGCATCTTCGGTCGAGCGGAGGCGCCAGAACACGGGCGATCTCGTGCGCGTCGCATCCGTGCAGACAGGGTTTCGGCGACTGAGCGTCCGCGACGAAGCCCGGATGAGCGCCAAGCCAGTAGCTTCGGTCGCCTTCCTGACTCGAAAAGACGATGTTCGCGAAGCGGCCTAGCTCTTCTCGCTGAGCCTTGAAGCTCGCGTCCTTCGACAGGCCGGCTAGCCCATCTTTTCCAGCGGCGACAGCGACGAGAATGTTCGATCGGATCCATTCGTCGGACTTCAACATCGCGTCGATCGCGCTGAGCTCCACCTTGAACTGGTTCGCGCCGACGCTGAGCGCCGACAGCTCTGCGAGCTTCGCGTCGTTGGCATGGGCGCGCCCGAGACGAACGAGGCCGTCGTCGGTGCACGGATAGGGCGACCCACGAAAGGTGAATGTCAGGCGGCCAAGAGCTTCTTCGGCCCTTGCAACGTGCGCGGAGTCGTCGGGCGAGATGAGGAGGTGAACGTTGACGCCGCCGCCATCCCTTGTCTGCAGAGTGAGCCGGAGTTCGACGTTCGGGAATACCAACTGCACCCAGGGAAAGGCGCTGGTCGGCCGCTGGCGAACGAACTCCTTGTACCCGCGCAAAGTGAAGTAATCCGTGATCCCCAGGGCGGCGACTTTAGGAGTTGCCGCTTCGATCGCGCCGAAGTATCCAGACCAATCACCACTGAACTGGTCGTTTAACAGCGTGCCAGGCGCGTGCATATGGGGATCCCAACGAAGCCATCGCGATCCCGCACTCCACGGCCGAGCTACCAACGGAGGTTCCTCACTGCGCGGTTGACTAGGTCGGCTGTCGCCGGTCGACGTGCCGGCGCAAGACGACGGCGGTTGCCAGCCGGCAAGTCATTGTGTTCGTCGGGGCTCGTCATTCGCATAGTCCGCGGATGACTCGGCCGCTCGTGCATTGACCTCGTGTCGTCGCTCAACCCGGCTCAGGAAGAAGTCCCGTGTCGGGGCGTCCATGAAGTAGACGTAGCAGCCGCGGAGGCCGCAGGTCAGCAGGACGCGGTAGGTGCTCTTCACGAAGTCGGTGAACTCTTGCTCGGTGACGCCGCTGCGGACGACGCGGTCGTGCGACTGGTCGCGCTGGCCCTTCCAGCCGCCCTCCATCGGCCGGTAGACGAGGTCTGGGCCGACGATCACGCCGACGTAGTCGAACTCGAAGCCCTGCGCGGTGTAGACGCAGCCGACCTGGTCGATGCCCTCATTCGCGCTCGCCCAGAAGTCGGATTTCGGGATGCCCGGGCCCAGCCGCTTCGCGTCGGACTTGGCGTTCCACGAGGTCACCTCGGACGGCGCCGGGCGGTACCGGAACTCGGCGAAGAAGCGGTCGGCGAGCTGGTTCGCGATGCGCGCCTGTGTGGCGTCCGCGATGAACTGCTCACTCGTGCCCTGATAGAGGTGCAAGTCCCCTCCCCCGCCGTCGACCCTGGGCAGTCGACTTGCCGTTGACTATAGACACACAGAGCGGTCGTCGCGTCGCTACTCTGGCAGGCACCGACACGAGCACCGGGGGACTCGATGCAGATCAAGGTCGCCGACGGCCGCCAGGCCGACATCGTCGCTCTCGAACGGATCCTCGAGCGCCCGGACCTGCCCGCGGCGACGCGGAAGCGGATCGACGACGTGCTCGTCGTGGAGGTGGTCGGGTCGCTGATGGGGGCGCACGGTGATGTTGTGGTTCACCCGAAACATGACACGCCCCGCGACGTCAGTCGGCGAACAGCGACGGGATCGCCGACCAGGTCGTGATCGTGGGGTCGGGTCCGCCCACGGCCGGCAGGACGGCCACAGCGCTCGGGCGCAGCCAGGCGACCCGCATGCCGAAGGCGCCCGCCCCGGCCGCGTCCCAGCCGTTGGCCGTCACGAAGCCGATCCGTTCCGGCGGCAGCGCCGCGGCGTCGACGGCGAGCTGGTAGACGCTTGGGTGCGGCTTGAACCGGCGGGCAGGATCAACCGACACGAGGTGGCCCAGGTCCACGTCAAGTCGGGCCGCGACCGCGTCGAGGGTCCGCCTCGACGCATTCGTGAGCACGCCGGTCGCCATGCCGTCGTGGTGGAGCGCCCGCAGTCCCTCGGCCGCGCCGTCGGCCAGTGGCAGTTCGACGAACGCATCGGTCACGGCGTCGCGATCGGGCGGCACCTCGACGCCCAGCTCGTGGAGCGTCACGGCGAGGGCGTCGCGGGTGACCACGTCGAAATTGGCCCAGCGGTCCATCACAGTCCGCAGCCACGTCGCCTCGAGCTGCCGCGCTCGCCAGCGCGCGGCGATCTCCCCTCCCCTCCCCGGAGCGAGCTGGTCGCACGCCTCATCGAGGGGCGCGAGGGAGAGCAGCGTCCCGAAGAGGTCGAAGAAGACGGCACCGACCGACGCCTCGCTGGACTGGGCGCTCACGTGACCAGCCCGGCTCGTAAATCCTCCACCGCGCGGCGCGCCTCATCGACCGAGCCTTCGTCTTCGATCGTGCTGATGTCGCCGGGGTTCCGGTCGAGCGCGACTGCCTTCAGGACCCGCCGCATGATCTTGCCGCTCCGGGTCTTCGGGAGCATTGCGACGAACGACAGGTCGCGGATGACGGCGACCGGTCCGAGCTCGTGGCGGACGGTCTGGAGCAGCTCAGCGCGCAGCGCGTCGGACGGCTCGTGACCCGCGCGGAGAGCGACGAACGCCGCGATCACCTCGCCGCGAAGGTCGTCGGGCACGCCGCTGACGCCCGCCTCGGCGACCGCCGGATGGCGCAGGAACGCGGTCTCGACCTCGATCGTCCCGATCCGGTGACCCGCGATCTTGATAATCTCATCGGCCCTGCCCGCGAACCAGACGTAGCCATCCTCGTCGACATGGGCCGCGTCGCCGACGTAATAGCCGTCCGGGACCTTCTGCCAATAGTCGGCGACGTAGCGGTCCGGCTCACCCCAGAGCGTGGCGATCAGCCCCGGGAACGGCCGCTTGATCCGCATGACCCCCTTCTCGCCCACGCCGACCGGCCGGCCGTCCTGGTCGAGGATGTCCGCCTCGATGCCGGGTAGCGCGACGCCGGCGGAGCCTGGCTTGATCGGCAGCATGCCGACGCCGTAGGGATTGCCGAAGATCGGGCCGCCGGTCTCTGTCTGCCACATGTGGTCGAAGACCGGGACGCGATTCTCGAAGACGGTTCGCTGGAGCCACTCCCAGGCTGGCGCGTTGAGCACCTCGCCGGCGGAGAAGAAGCGCTCGAGGGCGCTGAGGTCGTGCCGTCGGGGGATCGCCTCGCCGTAGCGCATCAGCAGCCGGATCGCGGTCGGCGACGAGAAGACGCCCGAGACGCCTTCGCGCTCGATGATCGACCATGCGGCATCGGCATCGGGATGGTCGAGGGCCCCCTCGTACGCGATCGTCGTCGTCCCGGCCATGAGCGGGGCATACACGATGTAGCTGTGACCGACCACCCAGCCGATGTCAGAGGTCGACCACCACGTCTCTCCGGGGCGGAGCCCGAACACCCAGTCGCCCATCGACGCGACGTGGACGCCGTAGCCGCCATGGGTGTGGACGGCGAGCTTCGGCTTGGCGGTGGTCCCGGAGGTGGCGAGGATGAACGCCGGGTCCTCGGCGCCGGTGTCGGCGGAGGCGCCGACGTGGCCGGATCCGGCAGCGAGGAGGTCGTCCCACGAGAGCTCGCGCTCACGCGGCGGGCGGGAGGTCTCGCTCCGCCGCAGGACCACGACATGTTCGACATCGCTCGGGCCCGCGTCGATCGCGTCGTCGACGATCGCCAGCAGGTCGATGTCCTTGCCTTTGCGGTACGTGACGTCGGTCGTCAGGACGAGGCGCGAGCCGCTGGCCCGAATCCGGTCGCCGAGCGCGCCGGCCCCGAACCCTGCGAACACGACGCAGTGGATCGCGCCGATCCGGACCGTCGCCAGCATCGCGACGATCGCCTCCGCACAGGTCGGCATGTAGATCGTCAACCGGTCTCCAGCGCCGATCCCGATGCCGCGCAGGCCCGCCGCGACCCGCTCGACCTCAGCCAGCAGGTCGTGGTACGTCAGGATCCGGCGACCGCCTCGTTCGTCGAGCGTGATCAACGCGGTGGCATTGCCACGACCGCTTGCCACGTGCCGATCCAGTGCATTGACCGCGAGGTTCGTCCGGCCGCCCGGGAACCAGGCGAATGTCGGCGGCTCGCGGAGCTCGAGCGCGCGATCGGGGGATTGGGTCCATTGGAGGCGCTTGGCTGCCTCGAGCCAGAACGCCTCGGGCTCGTCGAGCGAGCGGCGGTACAGCGCGTCGTACCGCTTCCTGGCCGCGTCGGGCGGGCGATCGGTCATCTAGGCGGGGTCGGCGGGGTCCTTGTCGGGATTGGCGTTCACGGGCGGTTCTGCGTTGGTGCCGTGGTTCTGCATCCAGTTGGGTCCGACGCCCGTGTTGCCGAGCAGGCCGGTCTGGCCGCCGTCGTCGCTATCGACCGGCTGGTCGTCGGCGTGGCCGCCCTTGCTGCTGGCGCTGCCGGGCGTCATCTCGCCGCTCTTCTCGGTCTGCTCTCGGTATGGGTCACCTTGCTTGTCCGTCATGGCGGACCTCCTGCGCATGCGTGCTGAAGCGGACGCCTCGGGACGAAGGCTGCAGGCGAGGGGGGACCGGGAAGAACCGTCGACGTCGCTGTTTCCCTTGCGACTCTGTGGCGAACCTGTCAGGCCCGCGCGGGCTCGGAGAACCGGTCCGGCCCCGACAGCATCGCCATCGCCCGTGGCCCGTTGGCGACGCAGAAGACGAGCAGGTCGCCTGGCTCCGACCCGGCGAAGGCCGCCTGCGCGGCAGCCGCCTCGTCCGCGATGAACATCGGTTGTCCGCAGCGCGCGGGACGACCTTCCCGGACCCGTCCGGCGGCCTCGATGAGCAGGCTTGCCGCTTCGCCCGTCGGCCGCCCCCGGACTGCGGGCTCGGCCACGTACAGCCGGTCGAACAGCGTCCCCGCCAGCGCCCCGAAGTTGACCCGATCCTCGTCGCGCCGGTCGCCGGGCATGCTCACCACGCCGATGACCGTTCGTCCGTTCGCGATGCGCTTGACGAGGTCGCCGACGGATCGGAGGGCGGCGATGTTGTGCCCGTAGTCGAGAACGATCTCGCGGCCGTCCACGACGCGCCGTTCGACCCGACCCGGCGACGTGACGAATGTTCGGAGGCCCAGAGCGATGTCGGCCGCAGGGACCGCCAGGCAGACGGCGGCGCAGGCGGCGGCCAGGGCGTTGGCCACATGCATCCGGGCTGCGCCGCCCCAGGTGATCGGGATGTCATTCAGGCCGATCGTGAGGAGCTCCTCGGCCGCTCGCCTGATCACGATGTTCTCGCCACCCTCGCTGCTCTCGACCAGACCGCCGAGCCCACCGTCGGCGAGGTGGCGGGCGACCGCCTGACTGCCCGGTTGTCCGGCCGGTAGCGTGGTGGTCAGCGCGACGGCGCCACGACTGCGCGAGGCCATCGCCAGGACCAGGGGATCGTCGGCGTTGAGAACAGCCGTTCCGGTTCTCGGGACCGCGTCCACGATGACGGCCTTGACGTCGGCGAGCTGCTTGATCGTGGTGATCCCGTCGAGGCCGAGATGGTCGCCGGTCACGTTGGTGACGACGGCAACGTCGTTGTAGTCGTACCCCAGCCCGTCACGCAGGATTCCGCCCCGGGCGACCTCGAGGACCGCCGCCTCGATCGTCGGCGTGCCGAGGAGCAGCCGCGCAGACGCCGGACCGGCCATGTCCCCGGTCTTGAGGACCAGACCGGCTGCGACGATGGACTCCGTCGTCGTCATCCCGGTCGCCCGGCCGGCTGTCTCGAGGATGTGGGCCAGCAGCCGGACGGTCGTGGTCTTGCCATTCGAGCCGGTCACGGCCGCGATCGGGATCCGTCCTTCGGCGCCCGCGCCGAAGAGGTGGTCGAGGACGGCCCCGCCGACATTGCGGCCGCGGCCGACCGTCGGGCGGGTGTGCATCCGGAAGCCCGGCCCGGCGTTGAGCTCGATGATCGCACCACCCGTGTCCGCGAGAGGCTTCCCGATGTCGGAGGTGATGAGGTCGATCCCGGCGATATCGAGGCCGACGACCCGCGCAGCAAGCTCGGCCATTGCCGCCACACTCGGATGGACCTCATCCGTGCGGTCGATGCTGGTGCCGCCCGTCGACAGGTTGGCGCCGCTGGCGAGCTCCACCCGGCGGCCCGCGGCCGGCACGGCGTCCTCCGTCAACCCCTGCGCGGCGAGCAGCGCACGGGCCGCCGCGTCGATCCGGATCCGCGTGAGCTCCAGGGCGTGGCCCTCGCCGCGTCGCGGGTCGGCGTTCTCGCGATCCACCAGCGCCACGATCGTCGATCGACCGTCGCCCACGACGCCCGCCGGCACGCGCTCGGCGCAGGCGGCCAGCCGGCCACCGATCACGAGCAGGCGATGGTCGCGACCGATGACCTGGCGCTGGACGATGGCCTGCCGCCGCCGGCTCGATGCGGACGCCCGATCGAACGCCGCGGCGGCGCGATCGTCGTCGGTGATGTCGAGGGTGACGCCTCGTCCGTGGTGACCGTCGACCGGCTTGATGACGACGGGATAGCCGAGGGCTCGACTGAATGCCACCGCCTCCTCGGCCGTGGCCGCGAGGCGCCAGCCGGGCGTCGGCAGCCCGGCCCGCTCGAGAGCCGCCGACGCCTCGTCCTTGTCGCGCGCCATCTCCGCCCCGATGAGGCTGGTCTCGGACGTGACCGTGGCCCGAATCCGGCGGATGTGGACGCCCCAACCGAGTTGAACGAGGTTCCGGTCGTTGAGGCGGGTCCACGGAATATGGCGTCGATTGGCGACGTCGATGATGGCCCGCGTGGACTGGCCCAATCGAC
>JACDAH010000371.1 GCA_013695505.1 Chloroflexota bacterium
GCCGTAGGTGGAAACATTCCCTCCGCCGCCGTAGGGCAGGGTTGCCTGGCGAGCGGCGTACGCCTTTGCGGCGAGTAGTTCCAGCGCGCGGATCTCGGCGAGGATCGCTCGTCGCTCTGCACCGTGCGAGGTGCTGAGATCGTGCAGAAGGCCCTTCATCGTCGTCGTGAAGACCTTCGATCCCGACGCGCCGCCCTTCGCCAGGTCCTGCATGTACTGAGCCTGATCCGCTCCCAGCTGGTGGAGCGCAACCTTGGCGTCGTGCTTCTCCGCCCTCGTGGCCGTCGCGCTCGCCAGCACACGCTTCGCGGCGCTGATCTGAGCGTTCGTTGCGGTCAGCTTGTCCTGGGTGATCAGGACGTCGAAGTAGCCGGTAACCGTGCCCTGGGCGTCCGCCAAGAGGTCCCGCCGGAGGCCTCGGTAGGCCTTGCCGGTCCGGGTCGCGCTGACGACCAGGAGGGATGCTGCGCGATCACCGCGGTCGGCGACATCGGCCAGGCTGTCCCCCAAACCCTTGGCCGCGGTCCCCACGCCACGTGCCGCGAGCTCCGCATCCTCCTCGGCCTGGGTGAGGACGCCGAAATGGACGGCCGCGTTGAGCGTGTCAATGTCCATCTCGTGGATCTTGCCCCGGGCGCCCTCGGTGATCACGGCGAGCTTGCCGTCCGCCGCGGCCATGGCGAGGATCGCCGGCGTCACCTTGCCGCTGATCCCGTCGCTGAGGAGGCTCAGCCCGTCCAGAAAGTTGATTTGCCAGGACGTGACCTGTTCGGCGATCGGCTGGAACTTCTGCCCGAGCTCCGCCTGCTTGTTGACGAGCTTCGCCGCCGCGATCTCCAGCTTGCCGGCCAGGCTGTCGGCCTCGGCGGCGAACCGGCCCGTGGTCTTCGCCGTGGCGTCCATCAGGAGCTCGAGGGACGCCACAGCCGTCGCGTTCTTCTCGGCGGCGGTCGTCGACGTGTCGAGGCCGTCGGCGAGGATCCGCGCCTTGATGTCGGCGTCCTTCAGCGACACGCCATAGCGCTCAATTGGATCCCGCTCGCCGGTCAGTAGCGAGCTGATGGCGTCGAGGGCGTCGGCCGTCTTGCCGCCGAAGGTGGCGGCCATGTCGGCCGCGCGCTTCTCGAGGCCGACGACCTTGTCGGCCGCCAGGTCGGTCGAGTACCCCATCCCGGTCAGCTTCGCGCCGACCACCGCGGCCATGTCGTTGACCGCGTCCCGCGACAGGCCGGCCGATTCGGCGGCCGTCTTGCCGAACGCCTCGATCTTGCTCGCCGCCTTGCCGAACACGGCAGCCACGGCGCCCGTCGACTGCTGGAGCTGCGACGCCGCCTCGATTGAGTCGCTAATGAACGTCCCGATCGCCTCGCCCGCGTCGCGCGCCTTCGACGTGACCTTTTCCAGCGCCTTCGACGTCGTGTTGCCGAAGAAGCTTGCGCCGGAGCCCGGTCCTCCGAGCTTGTCCATGCGAACCCGAATCGCGTCGACGGCCGACGCGAACCGACCGGCGCCGCCGGTCGCCTTCTGCCCGAATGCGCGCTCGGCGGTGTCTCCTGACGCCTTGATCGACGCCGTGGCCTCGGCCAGCTTGCGCCGGAGCGCGGAGATGTCGGCGTCGAGCTCGAACGACCCGCCGCCCAGCGATCGACCGGCCATCAGTGGACCAACCCTTCACGCTCGGCCATCGCGAGCCGGTAAGTCTCGTTCGGGTCCTCGTAAGCGAAACCCTGGTCGTTGACCTTCGGGCCGCGTCCGGCGAGGACCGCGTCGAGCTGTGTGAACGGGCCGGATGACTCGACCGCGCGTTGCTGGGCGGCGTGCTCGCGGTCCAGCGTCAGGAGCCGGTGCATGAGGGCCACGTCGAGGTCGTACGCGAGGACGGCGCTACTCATCGGTGCCATCTCCGACGGCTGCTTGCGCCAGAACCGGGCGGCGATCGCCAGCTCGAGGCCCGCCGGCGTCATCGCGAAACGTCGCCACGGCCGCGGCCGCCTCCCCGTCGACTGCGAGGCCGGCGAGGGATGAGGCGCTGATCTCATCGGCCGTCGATCGACCGCTGGCCAGCAT